>JBAXJZ010000729.1:0-1900 GCA_037137595.1 Burkholderiales bacterium
CGGGCATCGAGGGCATGCTGTACTTCAACTCCTCGTCGTCGTCGAACGGCACGGTGACCATCACCGCGACCTTCGAGGTGGGCACCGACACCGACAAGGCGACCTTCAACGTCAACAACCGGGTGCAGCTCGCCACGCCGCGGCTGCCCGACGAGGTCCGCCGCAACGGCGTCATCGTCGCCAAGCGCTCGACCAACTTCCTGCTGGTGATCGCGCTCAACTCGCCGAAGGGTTCGAAGGACACGCTGTTCCTGTCGAACTACGCGACGCTGAACGTGATGGACGACATCAAGCGGATCAAGGGTGTCGCCGACGTGATCAACTTCAGCGCGCGCGACTACGCGATGCGCGTCTGGCTGCGCCCCGACCGGATGGCGCAGCTGGGGATCACCACCGCCGACGTCGCGCAGGCGATCGCCGCGCAGAACGCGCAGTTCGCCGCCGGCAAGATCGGCGCCGAGCCCGCGCCGCCGGGCCAGCAGCTCACCTACACCGTCACCGCGCAGGGCCGGCTGGTCGAGCCCGAGCAGTTCGGCGAGATCGTGCTGCGCTCGGGGGGCGCCACCGGCGTGCTTCGCCTGAAGGACGTCGCGCGGATCGAGCTCGGCGCGCAGAGCTACGACGCGTCGAGCTTCGTGAACGGCAAGCCCTCGCTCGCGCTCGGCGTCTTCCTGCAGTCGGGCGCGAACGCGCTCGACACCGGCGCGGCGGTGAAGAAGCGGATGGCCGAGCTCCAGAAGGAGCGCTTCCCCGACGACGTCGGCTACCTGATCCCCTACGACACCACGCGCTTCGTGTCGGCCTCGATCAACGAGGTGCTGAAGACCATCCTCGAGGCGGCGGCGATCGTCGTGATCGTGGTCTTCGTCTTCCTGCAGACCTGGCGCGCCACGCTGATCCCGATGCTGGCGGTGCCGGTCTCGCTGATCGGCACCTTCGCCGGCCTGTGGCTGTTCGGCTTCTCGATCAACACGCTGACGCTGTTCGCGATGGTGCTGGCCATCGGCATCGTGGTCGACGACGCGATCGTGGTGCTGGAGAACGTCGAGCGGCTGATGCGCGAGGAAGGCCTGTCGCCCGTCGCCGCCTCGATCCAGGCGATGCGCGAGGTGCAGGGCGCGGTGATCGGCATCGTGCTGGTGCTGTGCGCGGTGTTCATCCCGGTCGCCTTCCTCGGCGGCCTCGCCGGCCAGCTCTACCGGCAGTTCGCGGTGACGGTGGCGATCGCGGTGGTGCTGTCCGGCGTGGTCGCGCTCACGCTCACCCCAGCGCTGTGCGCGATCCTGCTCAATCCGCACGCCGCGCAGCGCAGCGGTCCGCTCGGCCGCGCCTTCGGCGCGTTCGACGCGGGCTTCGGCTGGATCACCCGCCGCTACCTCGGCGCGGTCGGCCTCGCGCTGCGGCACCGGGTCATCGCGGTGCTGCTGTTCTTCGGGATGGTCGCGGCGACGGTCTTCCTGCTGCTGCGCGTGCCGGGCAGCTTCGTGCCGCCCGAGGACCAGGGCTACATCATCGCCGCCGCGCAGCTGCCCGACGGCGCGACGCTCGAGCGCACCGCGCGCACCACCGAGACGCTGCGGCAGATGATCGGTGACAACAAGGCGGTCGAGGCCTTCTTCGCGATCAACGGCTTCGACCTGATCGGCGGCGGCAACAAGTCGAACGCCGCCACGATGTTCCTGCCGATGGTGCCCTGGGACCAGCGCACCCAGACCTCGCCGCAGCTCGCCCAGCAGGTGATGGGCGCGGGCTTCGCGCTGCGCGACGGCATCGCCTTCGCGTTCGTGCCGCCGGCGATCCAGGGCCTGGGCCAGGCGGGCGGCTACGAGGTCTACGTGCAGAGCCGGCTCGACGCCGATCCGCAGCGGCTCGCGCAGGTGACGCAGCAGTTCATCGGCGC
>JBAXJZ010000730.1:0-1900 GCA_037137595.1 Burkholderiales bacterium
ACCGGATGCTGGCCGCGCGGGCGTCCTGACGTCGGGAGCCCTGCGCCACGCGCACTACCGGGCACCGGGCCCGGCGGCGCAGCGCTTCTCCATCGCCTCGCGCTCCATCCTGGCCTGCTCCGACGTCACCGCACCGCCATGCATGGCGCGCATCTGCGCTTCCATGGCCGCCTGCTGCGCCTCGGGCGTCCTGCCCGCCATCATCTCGCGGTACCTGACACACTGCTGCGCAGGGTCGCCACCGCTCGACGCCACGCCGCCGGGGCCGCCCAGGCCCATTCCGCCGCCGTGACCGCCCATGCCCGCGCCCATGCCGCCGGCGGCGCTCCCCATGCCGGCACCGCCCATCGCGTGGCCCGGAGGCGTGGTGCAGCCGGCCAGCAGCAGCAGCGCGGCAACGGGAACGAGAACCCGACGGCGTCCCGACATCACGGTCTCCTCGACGGATCGAACACGGTGAGAGTCGACACCCTGCGAGGCCGATGCCGCTGCCGGAGGACGACGCGCCGACAGGTGGGCGCCCGACGGCCGGTTTGACCCCCCGACGACAGCCGGCCTATACTTACTGACCGATCGGTCAGTAACCCATGCACCCTGCCGACCCCACTGCCGGGGCGCCCCACGCTCCCCGCTGGGAGCGCCGCAAGGAAAGCCGTCCCGCCGAGCTGCTCGCCGCCGCCCTCGACCTGTTCGTCGAGCGCGGCTACGCCGCCACGCGCCTGGACGACATCGCGTCGCGGGCTGGCGTCTCCAAGGGCACGCTCTACCTGTACTTCGCGAACAAGGAGGAGCTCTTCAAGGCCCTGGTCCGCGAGAACATCGTGGTGCTGCTCGACCGCTTCCGGTCCGAGATCGCCGACTCCGACGCGCCGGCCGAGGTGCTGATCGAGCAGTTCCTGCGCAGCTGGTGGCGGGAGTTCGGCGGCACGCGGCTCGCCGGCATCGCCAAGCTGATCATGGCCGAGGCCGGCAACTTCCCGGAGGTGGCCCGCTTCTTCCACGACGAGGTCATCCGGCCGAACGGGGAGCTGTTCGGCTCGATCCTCGCCCGGGGCATCGAGCGCGGCGAATTCCGCCCGATCGACGTCGAGCTCGCCTCGCACCTGTTCATCTCCCCGCTGGTGCTGAAGGCGATGTGGACCCATTCCTTCGACCTCTGCGCGATCGCCGGCGCCTCGGTCGACCCCGAGCGGATGCTCGACGCCCACCTCGACCTGATCCGGGCCGCGCTGCGTCCGGCCCCTCGATGAAACGTTCCGTGCTCGTCTCCGCCGTGCTGGTCGCGGCCCTCGCCGCCGGCGGCGGCTGGATGCTCAAGCGGCGCGCCGACGCGCCGGCAGCACCGACACCGGCGGCCACCGCGGCCGCGGCGGCGGCCGACGCGCCGGTGGAGTTCGCCGCCGCCGACATCGAGACGCTGGTGCCGGCCGTGCTGGCCCGCACCATCCCGCTGACCGGCTCGCTCAAGCCGGTCGACCAGACGGTGGTCAAGACCAAGGTGGCGGGCGAGCTGCGCGAGGTGCTGGTCCGCGAGGGCATGACGGTCCGCCGCGGCCAGCCGGTGGCGCGGCTCGATCCCACCGAGTACGAGGTCCGCGTGCGCGAGCGCGAGGCGACGCTGAAGGCCGCGGTCTCGCAGGTCGACCAGGCGAAGCGCACGCTCGACAACACCGCGCAGCTCAAGGAGAAGGCCTTCGTCTCGCAGAGCGCGCTCGACCAGTCGCAGTCGGCCTGGGAGGTGGCGGTGGGCAACCGCGACGCGGCCGCCGCGCAGCTCGCGCTCGCCCGCAAGCAGCTCGCCGACACGGTGATGAGCAGCGCGATCGACGGCGTGGTCGCCGAGCGCTTCGCGCAGGCCGGCGAGAAGCTGCCGGTCGACGGGCGCGTGATGTCGGTGGTC
>JBAXJZ010000731.1:0-1881 GCA_037137595.1 Burkholderiales bacterium
CCGCCGCCGCCGCCGCCGGCGGCGGGGTCGTCGCGCTGCGCGCCGATCATGCGCGCGATGACGCGCTCGGCGCGCTTGACGCCGCGCTCGAGCAGCGACTCCATCTCCGTCTCGACGGTGAGCGGCACGGCGTTCTTGGCCATGTGCGACTCGTCGAGGCAGAGCAGCGCCGTCGAGGCGGGGCCGAGCCACAGCAGCACCTGCTCGAGCGGCGGCGCCGCCGCCAGCCCGAGCGCGGTCCTCACGCCGAAGCCCCGCGCCGGGCACTCACGAGAAGCGCGAGAAGTCGGGGCGGCGCTTCTCGAAGAACGCGGTGAACGCCTCGCGCGCCTCGGGCGCGCGCAGCATCCGGCCGAAGACCTCGCCCTCGTCGGCCATCCGCCGCGTGATCGCGTCGGCGAAGCCGGCCTTCATCAGCCGCTTGGTCTCGCGCAGCGACGCGGGCGGGAGCATCGCCAGCTTCGCGGCCTGCGCGCGCGCCGTGGGGATCGCCTCGGCGGCCGGCAGCACGCGGTTCACGATGCCCATCTCGCGGGCCTCGTCGGCGCCGAAGGCCTCGCCGAGCAGCAGCTTCTCGGCCGCGCGCTGCCAGCCGGCGATCGCCGGCAGCAGCAGGCTCGACGCGGCCTCGGGGCACAGGCCGAGCTGCGTGAACGGCACCGAGAAGCGTGCGTTGTCGCCGGCGTAGACCAGGTCGCAGTGCAGGAGCATCGTCGTGCCCACGCCCACCGTCGCGCCGCAGGGCGCGGCGACGATCGGCTTCGGGAACGCGGCCAGCGTGTGCAGGAAGCGGAAGACCGGCGAGTCCGACCCCGAGGGCGGGTTGGCGACGAAGTCCTGCAGGTCGTTGCCCGCCGTGAAGCAGTCGGCGCTGCCGACGAGCAGCGCGACCCGGACCGCCGGATCGGCCGCGGCCGACGCGAGCCCGTCGGCCATCGCCGCGTACATCGCGGCGGTGATCGCGTTCTTCTTGTCGGGCCGGGCGAACGCGATCGTCGCGATGCCGTCGGCGGTGGAGAGGTCGATGCCCATGGGAATCTCCGCGGTCAGCAGGGGGCCGGTGCGGCCCCGACCCGCCGATTCTACGTGCGCGCCCGCGAGGACCCCGGCATGCCGGGCAGCGCGGCCAGCACGTCGCGGCGCAGCCAGAGCAGCAGCGCGCAGGCCACCCAGACGCCGCAGGCCAGCGCGAACAGCTCGCCGCCGTCGCTGCTGCCGTCGGTGTTGACCACCGCGATGCCGAGCGGCGTGAACAGGTGGAAGAAGATCGCCCCGCTGATCACGCCGAGCCCGAGCAGCGCGCCGGCGGCCTGCACGATGCGCCGCCCGGTGGCGGCCCCCGCGAGCAGCAGCGCCGAGGCGATCAGCTCGAACACCCCGACCACCTTCGCCGAGAAGATCCCGCCCGGGGCGAACACGCCCGGGAAGCCGAGCGATGCCGCCCAGGGATCGAGCTTCGCCTCGAAGATGTAGACCGTCTCGGGCGAGCCGGTGAACTTGAAGAACAGCGACTGCACGAAGACGAAGGCGACGTACAGGGTGAGCAGCCAGTGCCCGTGTGTCCTGAGCCGGTCCATGGGGGGTCTCCTGTCGGGGCGCCGGGTCACTTGCCCAGCAGGCCGCGGAACTTCGAATCGGCGGCGCGGTTGTAGCCGGGGATGTCCTTCAGCCAGGTCGCCTGAACGTCGGCGTCGTAGTTGAGGTAGAGCTTGCCGTCGACGACGGAGAACTGGTCGGGCTCGACCTTCACCAGCTTGCCCTGCGAGACGCCGTAGGCGCAGTAGCCGCCGTACTGCGGCGCCCAGCGCTCGGGGTTCGACCTGAAGCGGTCGAGGTTCTCCTGCGAGGCGAACTTCCACTTCGCGCCCATCCACTCGTGGA
>JBAXJZ010000732.1:0-1876 GCA_037137595.1 Burkholderiales bacterium
GGCGCGACACGAGGCGGCGCGACACGAGGCGGCGACAGCCCGTGACGATGCCGCGCGTCCGCCGGGCGAGCCGGCCGGGCGCACGGCGCCCTGCGCGCCCCGGGCGATCGCGCTGCGACTCGACGTCCGCGACGAGCCCGCGTTCCGCGCGGCCTGGACCGAGGCCGAGGCGCGGCTCGGCCCGATCGACGTACTGGTCAACGACGCCGCGATCATGGGCCCCTCGTCGCCGTGGACGACGACCCTCGAGCAGTGGGACGCGGTGATGGCGACCAACCTGCGCGGCACCTTCGTCGGCTGCCGGATCGCGGGCGCGGCGATGCGCGCGCGCGGTCGGGGCGGGCGCATCGTCAACCTGTCGTCGTACGCGGGCCGCTACCCGAGCCGCGCGAGCGGCCTCGCCTACGCGGCGTCGAAGGCCGGCATCGACGCGCTGACGCGCGGCTTCGCGATGGAGCTCGCGCCGGACCGCGTCACGGTGAACGCGGTCGCGCCGTCGGCGATCGAGGGGCCGCAGTGGGACGCGGTCGAGCCCGCGCGGCGCGACGCGCTCGTCGCGCAGGTGCCGGTCGGCCGACCGGGGCGTGCCGACGAGGTGTCGGCGGTGGTGCTGTGGCTCGCGTCGGACGCCGCGGCCTACGTGACCGGGCAGGTGATCGACGCGAACGGCGGACGCGGGATGCGCTGACGCGCGGACCCGCGTGCGCGGGTCCGCGCGCCGGGCCTCACTTGGGCGCCATCATCGAGCGCAGCTTCGCGCCGTGCGTGGGGCTCGCCTTCACGATGCCGTCCCAGGCGGCGTCGTAGGCGTTCTTCAGGAAGACCTTCGACTCGGCGTCGGACAGCTTCACGACCTGGATGCCGGCGTCCTGCTGGCGCTTGATCTCGGCCACCGAGTCCTCGCGCGCCTGCTGCGCGAGCTGGGCCTCGAGCCACTCGGCCTGCTTCTCCAGGAACGCGCGCTGCTGCGGGTTCAGCTTCCGCCACGTGGCGGCGCTGAACTGGATGCCCAGTTCGATCGCGTAGAAGCCGGGCTCGAGGCGGAACTTGGTCCGCTCGTGCCAGCCGAGGTCGAAGATGCCGATCAGCGGCCAGCCGTAGCCGTCGACCACGCCGCGCTCCAGCCCGGTGTAGACCTCGCCCGGCGCCATCTGCACCACGCTCGCGCCCTGCTTGGCGAAGAAGTCGCGGTAGATCGGCGCGATCCGCAGCTTCAGGCCCGACAGGTCCGCCTTGTCGATGCGCTTGTTGCTGTAGATGTAGTACTGGATGCCCTCGCCGGTCTTCGCGTAGTAGTAGAGACCCTTCTCGAGGAACAGCGTGTTCAGGTACTCCATCGTGCCGTTCCTGCGCAGCTCCGCCATGTTCTGGTCGGTGTAGTTCAGCGCGAGGCCCTCGGGGATCACCGTCGCGGTGAACGAGGTGGTCGTGTTGGCGAGGTCCACCACGCCGTTGCGCAGCGCGTTGCCCTGCTCGAAGGTGGGGATGGCCTTCGGGCCGCCGATGAAGTTGATCTGCACCAGGCCCTTGCCTTCGGCGTTCACCTTCTGGACCCAGCGGTCGAACATCCGGTTGAAGTAGGTGCCCTCGTTGAAGCCGCTGACGGCGCGCAGGGTGATCTCCTGCGCGAGCGCGGCGGCGCCGGGGGCGAGCAGTGCGGCGCCCAGCGCCGCGCGGGCGGCCAGGGTCGCGAACGAACGACGGGTGCGGCGGGTCATGTCGGTCCTCCTCGTGGGTGTCGAAACGCGGGGCGGGATGCGGCGCGGTCAGCGCGGCGGACGCTGCAGGCCGGCGTGCCGGAGCATCGCGAGCGTACGCGACAGCACGTCCTTTCGGTAGGCGGCCACGTCGCGGGCCCGGTAATCGAAGAAGCCCC
>JBAXJZ010000733.1:0-1873 GCA_037137595.1 Burkholderiales bacterium
CGCCCTCGCGCTGCCCGGGGTCGCGCCGTAGGCGCAGGCCTACGACGCGCCGACCGAGCGGACCGTCGGCGTGCGCCACGCCTCGTACCGCGACGCACAGCCCGGCTTCCCGCGCGTGCGGGTCGAATCGCCGTCGGCCTGGTTCACCGGCCCGGTGGGCGAGGACCTGTCCGTCTCGGCCGCCGTCGGCGTCGACGCGGTCTCGGGCGCGTCGCCGCGCTGGCACGACGCGGTGAGCGGCGCGTCCTCGTTCCGCGACCGCCGGGTGTCCGGCGACTGGCGCGTGACGCGGCACTTCGACCGCAGCGCGTGGACGCTCGGCCTCGCGCACTCCGACGAACGCGACTACCGGTCGCGTGCGGTGTCGCTCACCGCGCGCTGGCGCGACGAGGAGGGCATCGCGGAGTGGACCGCCGGCGTGGCGCTGGCGCGCGACCGCATCGACGGCGTCGATCCGTCGCCGGTGGCGGGCACGCGCCGCACCGTCGAACTGCTGGCGGGCACGACGCGCGTGCTCACCCCGCGCGACGTGGTGCAGCTCGCCGCGACCGCGACCGTCGGCGAGGGCCTCTACGACGACCCGTACAAGTACCCCGACCGGCGCCCCGACGGCCGGCGGCAGCTCGCGCTGCAGGCGGGCTGGAACCACTTCGTGGCCGGCGGCCCTGCGGCGCTCGCGGGCAGCACGCTGCGCATGCGCTACCGCCTCTACCGCGACGACTGGGGCGTGCGCGCGCACACCGTGTCGGCCGAATGGGTGCGCCCGCTGGCGGGCGGCTGGACCGTGACGCCGCTGGTCCGCTACCACACGCAGGGCGCGGCGCGCTTCTACTTCGATCCGGTCTACGACCGCGCGCTCGGCGCGCCCTTCCCGCCCGGCTTCGCGTCCGACCCCGGTCGCCTCGCGAGCGCCGACCAGCGCCTGTCCGCCTTCGGTGCGCTCGCGGTCGGCGTGCGCGTCGCCTGGCGGATCGACGACGCATGGACCGCGGACCTGCGCGGCGAGTGGTACCGCCAGCAGGCCGGCTGGCGGCTCGGCGGCGACGGCAGCCCGGGGCTGTCGCGGCTCGACGCGGTGATGCTGCAGGTGGGGATCACGCGGCGGTTCTGAGCGGTGGGCGAGGCGGTCCATCTCGACCTTGCGCTTCGGCGGAACGGCCCCATCTGCGGGTGATGGAACCCGTCGCCCCCGTGCCCGTCGACCGCCTCGCGTTCACCGCCGCCGACCTGCGCGGGGCCGTGCGACTGGGCATCGACGCGACCTTGGGCGTGACGGACCTCGTCGAGGCGATGCACGCCGCGATCGCGGAGCGCGCGCCGCCGGTCGGCGCCGCGCGCTCGACACGGACGTCCCGCCTGACCGGCTTCGTCTACCGTCGGGTCCGCGGCACGACGCGCGTCGTCGGCAGCGCGCTGGACGCGGCGCTGGGACTGCTGCCGGACACGGGGCCCCGGCCCGCCCGCTCGCCGACGCGCGAGGCCTTCGTCGCCGCGCTGAACGGCGTGCTCGGTGACCGCCTCGCCGCGACCGGCAACCCGCTCGCGATCCCGACCACGCTGCGGGCCGACCCGGCCGCGCCCGGCGCGGCGCCGCGGTCGTGCCGCCGCGTGCTGGTCCTGGTCCACGGCCTGTGCATGAACGACCTGCAGTGGCGCCGCAACGGGCACGACCACGGCGAGCGCCTCGCCCGCGACGCGGGCTGGACCGTGCTGCGCCTGCACTACGACAGCGGGCGGTCCGTCGCCGAGATCGGCGGCGAGCTCGCCGCGCGGCTGGAGTCGCTGGCCGGGCCCGCCGGCGCGCCGGACGAGATCGCGCTCGTGGGCCACAGCATGGGCGGCCTGGTGGCCCGCGCGGCGGTGCGCGCGGGCG
>JBAXJZ010000734.1:0-1871 GCA_037137595.1 Burkholderiales bacterium
CTGCTCGACGAGCTGCACGGGCACGCGCCGGGCGCGTCGCTGCGCACGGTGGCGCTGGCCTCGGGCGACACGCCGTCGGCGCTCGCCCGCGGCGAGGTCGACCTCGCCATCGGCTTCCTGCCCGAGCTGCGCGAGGGCTGGTACCAGCAGCGCCTGTTCGAGCAGCGCTACGTGGTGATGCGCCGCGCAGGCACGCCCGCGCCGACGCGTGCGGCCTGGCTGCGCGCCGAGCACCTGGCGATCGAATCGCCCGGCACCGGTCACCTGATCGTCGAGCGCGCGCTGCGCGCGCAGGGGCTGCGCCGCCGGATCGCGCTGCAGGTGCCCGACTTCCTCGCGGCGGTGATGCTGGTCGCGCGCACGGGGCTGCTGTGCACCGTGCCGGCCAAGCTCGCGCAGGCGGCGGCCGAATCGCTGCCGGTACAATCGTCGCCGGTGCCCGTCGAACTGCCCGGCTTCGCGATCCACCAGTACTGGCATCCGCGCGCGCACCACGACGCCGCGGTCCGCTGGCTGCGCGAACGCATCGCCGCGCGGTTCGCCGAGCCGCCCGCAGCCCGCGGGCGCGCGCGCCGCGCCCCCGGAGCCTCCCGATGACCCGAAGACTGATCGTCGCCCTCACCGGCGCGTCCGGCGCCGTCTACGGCGTGCGGCTGCTGCAGGCGCTGCGCACGGTGCCCGACGCCGAGATCCACCTGATGGTCACGCCCGCGGGCTGGATGAACGTCGAGCAGGAACTCTCGATCGGCCGGCCCGCGGTCGAGGCGCTGGCGCACGTCGTGCACTCGGTGCGCGACGTGGGCGCGAGCGTGGCCTCGGGCTCGTTCGCCACCGACGGCATGGTGATCGCGCCGTGCTCGATGCGCACGCTCGCCGCCGTGGCCCACGGGCTGTCGGACAACCTGGTCTCGCGCGCGGCCGACGTCGTGCTGAAGGAGCGTCGCCGGCTGGTGCTGATGGTCCGCGAGACGCCGCTCAACCTCGCGCACCTGCGCAACATGGTCGCGGTGACCGAGATGGGCGGTGTGGTGTTCCCGCCGGTGCCGGCCTTCTACAACCGGCCCGCATCGGTCGACGAACTCGTCGACCACACGGTGGGCCGCGTGCTCGACCTGATCGGCGTTCCCACCGCGCTCGCGCCCGAATGGCGGGGCCTGGGCGCGGACCGCGCCGACGACGACGGAGGTGGCCGTGCGTGAGCTCGAGCTGAAGTTCGCGCTGCCGCTGTCGCTGCAGGACAGCCTGGCGCGCGAGGCGGGCGGCGACCGCGTCGAGCGCGTCTGGTCGCGCTACTACGACACGCCCGACGGCGCGCTGGCGCGCGGCCGCGCGGCGGTGCGCGTGCGCCGCAAGGGCGACCGCTGGCTGCAGACGGTCAAGGCCGACGACGGCGACCGGTTCGACCGCTTCGAGTGGGAGCGCCCGATCGCCGGCCCCGAGCCCGAGCGCGGCGCGCTGCCGCCCGACGACACGCCGGTCGGCGCGCTGGTCCATCGCACCTTCTCGCAATGGCGGCCGCTGTTCGAGACCGACTTCGAGCGGCGCTCCCGCGTCGTCGAGCCGGTGCCGGGGCTCGCGATCGAGCTGGCCCAGGACGTCGGCGAGGTGCGCTGCGGCGAGCGCCGCGAGCCGATCCGCGAGGTGGAGCTCGAGCGCCTGCACGGCAGCCGCGCCGCCTTCTTCGACTGGGCGCGCGAGTGGGCGGCCCGCCAGCAGGCCTGCCTGCTGATGCCGACGAAGAACGAGCGCGGACTGCGGCTGGCCGCGCGGCTGCCGCTCGCGCCCTCTCCGGTGAAGGCCGCGGCCGACGCGCCCGCCGGCGACGCGCGACCCGGCGAGGCGGCGGCGCACATCGTCGCGGCCTGCGTGTC
>JBAXJZ010000735.1:0-1870 GCA_037137595.1 Burkholderiales bacterium
CGTGGGAGCAGCAGCTGCGCGTGCGCCTCGCGCGCGGCCTCGCCACGCGCCCCGAGCTCTCGTGGTCGCGCCCGTCGCGCTCCTGGCTCGCCAACCGCGGCCGCGACCGCGCGGGCCGTCGCATGCCGTTCGAGCCGGGCACGGTGTCGTCGCGCCGCGTGCCGCGGCTGGCGGTGATCGTCGACGTGTCGGGCTCGATCGACGACGCGCTGCTCGAGCGCTTCTCGCGCGAGCTCGACGCGATCACGCGCCGCGCCGAGGCCGGCGTGGTGCTGGTCGTCGGCGACGACGCGGTGCGCCGCGTCGAGCACCTGCCGCCGGGCGACGCGGGCCTGCGCGGCCTGTCGTTCCAGGGCCGCGGCGGCACCGATTTCGCGCCGCTGCTGCGCGAGGCCGACGCCCACGCGCCGGACATCGGCGTGGTGCTGACCGACCTCGACGGGCCCGCGGCCTTCCGGCCACGCTGGCCGGTGCTGTGGGCGGTACCGGCCGAGGCCGCGGCCTCGGCGCGGGCGCCGTTCGGGCGGGTACTCGCGATCGACGGCTGACGGCGGCGCCACGCCGCCCCCGCGTGCCGCCGACGGTGCGCGGCCTTGCGCGGGATCAAGGCGCCGCGATCGCGAACGCCGATGATGGTCGCAGGCATTCGTTCCCGAACACGGCGAGGAGATCCGGCGATGACCCGACAGTGGTACGTGGTGGCCAACGCGTCGCGCGCGCGCCTGATCGAACACACCCGCGGCGTCGACGACTGGGCCGACGTCGCCGACCTGGTCCACGCGGCCAGCCGCCTGCCCGCCTCGGCGCTCGCCTCCGACACGGCGGGCAGCGCGGGCCACCAGCGGCGCGGCGATCCCAGGGACCGCGAGCACGAGCGCTTCGCGCGCGAGATCGCCGCGCGGCTGGAGGCCGGGCTCGCCGAGGCCCGCTACGACGGGCTGGTGCTGGTCGCCTCGAATCCGTTCCTCGGCGAGCTCCGCGCCCGGCTCTCCGAGGGCGTCGGCCGATGTGTCGCGGCCACGGTCGCGCACGACTGGACCTCGCTGTCCGACGCGGACCTGGTGGCGAAGCTGCGGACGGCGACCGCCCCGCACTGACGCGGCCGCGCACCGGCCTTCCCCTCCACCCCCAGGGAGCAGACGATGTCGATCCGTCCCGCCCACCGCGTGAGCGACCCGCTCGCCGCGTGGATCGATTCCCAGCTCGGCGATCCGGAGCACGAGGCCCCGCTCACGCTCGGCCAGGTGAAGCGCCGGATGCTGCGCGCGCTCGAGACGCGGGGCAGCCTGCGCGACGGCGCGCTCGCCGACCCCGACGTGTCCTGGTACGACGAGCTCGGCAGCCTGATCGATGCCTTCGGCGAGGACGCGCCCGCGGCCGACTTCGCCCGTCGCGCGCCGGGCGTGTCGCTGGCGGAGCTGCTCGAGGCGATGATCGACCCCGAAGGACCCCAGGCATCGGCAACCCTCGGCGACGTCCGCGCCGCGCTGCTGGAGGGCGGCTTCACGCGGCTGGTCGACGACGGCGTACTCGAGCCCCATGACTGCGACGCGGTGCTCTCCGAGCTCGACGCGCTCGCCGAGGACTACGGCCTCGACACGCCGGCGGCGCAGCTGCTCGGCATCGACTGACGGACCGCGACCCGCGGCGTCGGCAAGGGGCTTCGTGGAAGCACGGCAGCGATTCGACGGAGAATCCCGCAGCCCCAAGCCCCGACCGCGATCGCGCCGCCCCGATGACCGACTCGGCCAGCCCCACCGTCCGCTGTGCTGCCTGCGCGAGTCCCGTCGACCTCCCGGTCGAGCCGGCCGTCATCGCGATCGGCTCGCCCGACCTCGACACGCGCCCGCCCGGCGCGGCGCGCGCGCCG
>JBAXJZ010000736.1:0-1869 GCA_037137595.1 Burkholderiales bacterium
CCCCGTCCGCACGCGCCGGCCGCGTCGACCGCGCCGATGCGCGGTCCATCCGCGTGCTGTTCTCGGTCGTGGCGCAGGGCGCCCAGGTCAGCGACGCGAAGGCCGAGCGCGCGGCGAACGCCGCGATCCGCCTGCTCGAGCTGGACCCGATCGGCGCCTCGACCGGCGCGCCCACCGCCGAATCGCTCGACCGCGCGCTGCGCGGCGCGGCCGCACTGCCGCCACTGGCGCGCCCGGTGCTGGTCCGCCAGCTGGCCTCGCTGCTGCCCGCCGACGCCGCGCCGGAGGTTCGCGACGCGCTGCGTCTGCTGTCGGTCGCCATCGACGCGCCGCCGCCGCCGCGTCCGGCGCGCCCCCGGCCGCGCCCGGCGCTCGAGCGCGCCACCGTCGACGAGGACGACGAGGCACTCGCCGCGATCGACGCCTGAGCGAGGCGCCTCCCCGGGCGGCGCTACACTCCACCCTCCGCCGCGCTCGCCGCACGCGACCGCCCGATCGACGCTCCGATGGCCCACGCCCCCTCCTTCCGCCGACCCCGCGAGCTCGGACCGGCCCCCGACGACGGGCGCCGCGGCCTGCTGCATCGGGCCGCGACGATCGGCGCCGTGGCCGGATTCGGCGGGTTCGTCTGGTGGCGCGTCACCGACCTGCCGGGGCCGAAGCGGCTGCCGTCGATCGGCTATCCGCTGATCGACGGGCGCCGGCTGGAGACCGTGTCCCTGCTCGGCGGCCCGGTCCTGGTGAACTTCTGGGCGACGAGTTGCGCCCCCTGCGTGGCGGAGATGCCCGAGCTCGCCGAGGTCTACCGCGCCTACCGGCCGCGCGGACTCGAGCTGATCGCGGTCGCGATGCCCTACGACCGGCCGGACCACGTGCTGCAGTTCGCGTCGAGCCGCGCCCTGCCGTTCCCGGTGGCGCTCGATCCGACGGGAGACGCAGTCCGCGCCTGGGGCGGCATCGAGGGCACCCCGTCCACCTGGCTCGCCGGCCCCACCGGCCGCATCGAGCGCTTCTGGCTCGGCACGCCCGACTTCACCGACCTGCGGCGCACCGTCGAGCGGCTGCTGACCGCGCGTCCCGCCTGAACCGCGGCGCCGGATCCGGCGCCGCACCGATCAGGCCACGCCCGCCGCGTGGGCCTGCCGGTCCGCGTGGTACGACGAGCGCACCAGCGCGCCCACCGCCGCGTGGGTGAAGCCCATCTCCAGCGCCTGCCGCTCGAACGCCGCGAAGGTGTCCGGGTGGACGTAGCGGCGCACCGGCAGGTGGTGGTTCGTGGGCGCCAGGTACTGGCCGATGGTGATCATGTCGATGTCGTGCGCACGCATGTCGCGCATCGTCTGCACGATCTCCTCGTCGGTCTCGCCCAGGCCGACCATGATCCCGGACTTGGTCGGCACGCCCGGCACGCGCTGCTTGAACTCGGCCAGCAGCTTCAGCGAGTGGGCGTAGTCCGAGCCCGGCCGCGCCTCGCGGTAGAGCCGCGGCACGGTCTCGAGGTTGTGGTTCATCACGTCCGGCGGCGCGGCCTCGAGGACCTCGAGCGCGCGGTCGAGCCGGCCGCGGAAGTCGGGCACCAGCACCTCGATCCGCGTGTCGGGCGAGGCCCTGCGGACCTCGCGGATGCAGTCGACGAAATGCCGGGCGCCGCCGTCGCGCAGGTCGTCGCGGTCCACCGAGGTGATCACCACGTAGGACAGGTTCAGCGCGGCGATGGTCTTGGCGAGGTTGGCCGGCTCGTTCGGGTCGAGCGGGTCCGGCCGGCCGTGGCCGACGTCGCAGAACGGGCAGCGCCGCGTGCACTTGTCGCCCATGATCATGAAGGTCGCCGTGCCCTTGCCGAAGCACTCGCCGATGTTCGGGCAGGAC
>JBAXJZ010000737.1:0-1868 GCA_037137595.1 Burkholderiales bacterium
GGCCGCGCGCGAGACCTGCGCGGCGGTCGCCGCGCTGATGGGCTGCGCGCCCGCGCAGGTGCTGCCGTTCTCCACCGGCGTGATCCTCGAGCCGCTGCCGGTCGACCGGCTGGTGGCCGGCCTGCCCGCCGCGCGCGACGACCTGAAGGCCGACAACTGGGCCGCCGCCGCCGAGGCGATCATGACGACCGACACGGTGCCCAAGGCCGCGTCGCGCCGCGTGACGATCGGTGGGCGCACCGCGACCGTCACCGGCATCTCGAAGGGCGCGGGCATGATCCGCCCGAACATGGCGACGATGCTGGGCTTCGTCGCCACCGACGCCGCCGTGCCGCAGCCGCTGCTGCAGCAGTGGGTCCGCGAGGCGGCCGACGCGAGCTTCAACCGCATCACCATCGACGGCGACACCTCCACCAACGACTCGTTCGTGCTGGTCGCGACCGGCGCGGGCGAGGTGAAGGTGGCCGATGCGGCCGATGCCGCGGCCGCGCCGCTGAAGGCCGCGATCGTCGAGGTCGCGCGCGAGCTGGCGCAGGCGATCGTCCGCGACGGAGAGGGCGCGACGAAGTTCATCGCGATCACCGTCGAGCGCGCCGGCACCGACGCCGAGGCCGCTGCCGTCGCCTACGCGATCGCGCATTCGCCGCTGGTGAAGACCGCGTTCTTCGCGTCCGACCCGAACCTCGGCCGGATCCTCGCCGCGATCGGCTACGCGGGCATCGACGACCTCGACCCGACCCGCATCGACCTCTGGCTCGACGAGGTGCACGTCGCGACCCGCGGCGGCCGCCACCCCGCCTACCGCGAGGAGGACGGCGCCCGCGTGATGAAGCAGGCCGAGATCGCGGTCCGGGTGTCGCTCGACCGCGGCACGGCGGCCACCACCGTCTGGACCTGCGACCTGTCGCACGACTACGTGTCGATCAACGCCGACTACCGTTCCTGAGTCCCCCCGCTCCCGATGCTCTTCGACACCCAACAGCTCAAGCGCCTGGCCGAGCGCGCCGATGCCCTGCTCGCCCGCGTCGAGGCCCTGCTGCCCAAGCAGGCCGAACCCGACTGGGGCGCGTCGGTCGCGTTCCGCTGGCGCCGCCGCCCCACCGCCTTCGGCTGGCAGTCGTGGCTGCAGCCCGTGCGGCACACCTCGTCGATCGTGCTCGACGACCTGCAGAACATCGACGAGCCCAAGCGGCTGATCGAGCGCAACACGCGCCGCTTCGTGCAGGGGCTGCCGGCGAACAACGTGCTGCTGACCGGCTCGCGTGGCACCGGCAAGTCCTCGCTGATCAAGGCCTGCCTCAACGGGATGGCGGCCGACGGGCTGCGGCTGATCGAGGTCGACAAGGCCGACATGGTCGACCTGCCCGACATCGTCGAGCTGGTGGGCGACCGGCCCGAGAAGTTCATCGTCTACTGCGACGACCTGTCGTTCGAGGAAGGCGAGCCCGGCTACAAGGCGCTCAAGACCGCGCTCGACGGCTCGGTGGCCGCGGCCTCGGACAACGTGCTGATCTACGCGACCAGCAACCGCCGGCACCTGATGCCCGAGCGGATGAGCGAGAACCTCGAGGCCAAGCACACCGAGGACGGCGAGATCCATCCGGGCGAGACCTCGGAGGAGAAGATCTCGCTGTCGGAGCGCTTCGGCCTGTGGGTGCAGTTCTATCCGTTCCGGCAGGACGACTACCTGACGGTGGTCGCGCACTGGCTGCGGCACTTCGGCTGCCGAGACGCGGAGATCGAGGCCGCGCGCGGCGACGCGCTGCGCTGGGCGCTCGAGCGCGGTTCGCGCTCGGGTCGCGTGGCCTGGCAGTTCGCGCGCGACTGGGCGGGCGGCCATCCCGAGGCGCGCGGCACGGCGGCGAAGG
>JBAXJZ010000738.1:0-1868 GCA_037137595.1 Burkholderiales bacterium
TCCACCGGCGACGCCGCCGGCGACCTGCTCGAGGGCATCGAGGCGGTGACCGGCAGCGCGCTCGACGACCGGCTGACCGGCAACAGCGGCGCGAACGCCTTGCGCGGCGGCGCGGGCAACGACGTCCTCGAGGGCCTGGCGGGCGCCGACCTGCTCGACGGCGGCGACGGCATCGACACGGCTTCCTATGCCAGTGCCGGCGCCGGCGTCACGGCCAATCTGGCCGACGCCAGCGCCAACAGCGGCGACGCCGCCGGCGATGCTTATTTCAACATCGAGAACCTGCGCGGCTCGGTGTTCGCCGACAACTTCACCGGCGATGCCGCCGACAACCTGCTCGAAGGCGGCGCCGGCAACGACACCTTGCGCGGCGGCGCCGGTGCCGACACGATGCGCGGTGGCGACGGCAGCGACACCGCCAGCTACGCCGGTTCGCTGGACGACATCGAAGTCGATCTCTCCATCCTGAGGGGCACCGGCGGCGACGCCGCCGGCGACGTCTACGACAGCATCGAGAACCTCATCGGCGGCGATGGCGACGACCTGCTGATCGGCACCACCGCCGTGAATCGCCTCGAAGGCGGCGGCGGCGATGACACGCTCCTTGGCGGCGCAGGGGCCGACACCCTGGTCGGCGGCAGCGGCAGCGACACCGTCCGATATGTCGATTCCGGCGCGGCCGTGACCGTCAACCTCACCACGGGCGTCGGCCGTGGCGGCGACGCCGGGGGCGACGTGCTGTCGAGCATCGAAAATGTGCAGGGTTCGGTCTATGCCGACAGCCTGGTCGGCAACACGCGCAACAACCGGCTGGAGGGTGGCGACGGGGATGACACGCTCGAAGGCGGGGCGGGCGCCGACCTCCTGATCGGTGGCTCGGGCAGCGACACCGCCAGCTATGCCGGCTCGGCTGGTGCGGTCAGCATCGACATGGGCGCCAACCAGGCCAGCGGCGGCGACGCCGAGGGCGACCTCTATTCCGGCATCGAGAACCTGCGCGGCTCGGCCCGCGGCGATACGCTGCGCGGCAACAGCGCTGCCAACGTGATCGAAGGGCTGGCTGGCGACGACACCATCGAAGGCGGCGCCGGGGCCGACCGCCTCGACGGCGGCGTCGGCAACGACACCCTCTCCTATGCCGCCGCGCAAGCCAGCATCACCGTCAGCCTGGCCAGCGGTGTGGGCGCCGGCGGCGACGCGCAAGGCGATGTCGTACTCAATTTCGAAAACGTCACCGGCTCGGCGTATGCGGACAGCCTCACCGGCGATGACAGCGTCAACGTGCTTACCGGCGGCGCCGGCGACGACCGACTTGAAGGCCGCGACGGCACCGACATGCTCATCGGCGGCGACGGCAGCGACACCGCCGTCTATGCCAATTCCGCCGTCGCGGTCGACGTCAATCTCGCCAGCGGCGCTGCCAGCGGCGGCGAGGCCGAAGGCGATGCCCTCTCGGACATCGAGAACGTCGAGGGAAGCGGGTCGGCTGACACGCTCACCGGCAGCAGCGCAGCCAACCGGCTCACCGGCAACGCCGGCGACGACACGCTCGAGGGCGGCCTCGGCGCCGATACGCTCGACGGCGGCGCCGGTACCGACACGGCGGTGTACCGCAACTCGGCCGAGGGCGTGACCATCGACCTGGGCGCCAACACCGCCTCGGGCGGCGACGCCGAAGGCGACCGGCTATCCGGCATCGAAAACCTCATCGGCAGCGGGTGGAACGATCGCCTGACCGGTTCCAGCGGCAACAACGTCCTGGATGGCGGCGCCGGTGACGACACGCTCGAAGGCGGCGCGGGCGCCGACACCATGTCGGGCGGTGCGGGGACCGATACCGTCGCCTACACCGGCTCGTCGAGCGGCGT
>JBAXJZ010000739.1:0-1864 GCA_037137595.1 Burkholderiales bacterium
GCGCGTGCCGGCGAGCAGGGCCGCGGCTTCGCGGTGGTGGCGACCGAGGTCCGCAGCCTCGCGCAGCGCAGCGCCGACGCGGCCAAGGAGATCAAGGGCCTGATCGGCGTGAGCGTGGAGCGCGTCTCGCACGGCAGCGCGCTGGTGGACGAGGCGGGCTCGACGATGAACGAGATCGTGGCGGCCATCGACCGCGTGACCGGCATCATGGGCGAGATCAGCACCGCGTCGGGCGAGCAGAGCCACGGCGTGGCGCAGGTGGGCGAGGCCGTGCGCCGGATGGACCAGGGCACCCAGCAGAACGCCGCGCTGGTCGAGCAGAGCGCGGCCGCCGCCGAGAGCCTGAAGACCCAGGCTCGGCAGCTGGTGCAGTCGGTGGCGGTGTTCAAGGTGGACGGGCCGCGCCACTGAGGACGGTCGGGGGCGGACGTTTCCGCGGAAACGTCGGTCCCTCGATCCGTCGCGGGCGGCCGGGACGTTTCCGCGGAAACGTCCGGCCGGTCGACCGCGCGCTCAGCGCAGGAAGGCGTCGACCTCCGCCGCGAAGCGCTCGGGCATCTGGTCCGGCAGCGGCACGCCGCCGCCCTCGATGTCCACGATCCGCGCGTCGTGCATCGCCGCGCGCAGCGGCTCGGCCTGCGGCGAGGCGAACGGATCCGCCGTCGCGCGCAGGATCAGCACCGGCTGGCGCACGCGGTCGATCCTCTTCTCCATCTCGTACGCCGCCACCACGTGGTGGCCGACCGCGGGGTCGCCGTGCGCGCGCAGCGCGTCGAGCAGGTAGGCCTCGAGCAGCTCGGGGCGGTCCGCGGGGTAGTACGGCTGCCGCTGCCGCCACAGCGACTGCAGGTGGCCGCCGTCCCCGTCGCGGTCCAGCGCGTCGACCGGCAGCGCCCGCTGCCGACGCCGCTCGCGACCCGGCGCGTCGACCCAAGGCGTGGACGACAGCACGAGCCGCCGCACGCGGTCGCCGCGGCTCGCGGCCATCTCGATCGCGATCACGCCGCCGGTGTGATGGCCCGCCACGTCGACCGTGTCCACGCCCATCGCGTCCAGCAGCTCGTGCGCGACCGCGGCCCAGCGCTCGATGGTGGGCGGCCAGGGCGGCGGCGGGGAGTCGCCGAAGCCGACGGTGTCCATCGCGATGGCGAAGCGGTGCGTGCCGAGCAGCGGCAGCACGGCGTCGTACTCGCGCCAGCTGCGGGGGGACTGGTGGAGGAGCAGGACGGGCGGGGCGGCAGGGTCGCCGCAGGTGGCGACGTGGATCGGGCCGACGGAGGTGTCGACGAAGCGGCGGCGGACGGGACGACTCATCGGGCGATGACCTCGAAGCGGCCGATCTCGAACGCGGCCCCGTTCACCACCGCCTCCGCCCGATGCACGCCCGGGTGATGCGTCCGCGTGCTCCGCTGTTCGAGGGACAGCGTCTTCCCGAACCCCGCCACCTCGCCCGCCCCGAGCTCGACGGTCGTGAGCTTGAACACCTTGGTCCGGGTCGGTTCGCCCCGCGCATCGGCATACGTCACCCGCAGGTCCACCAGCAGCCGCTGCGTCCTGCGCACCGTGCTCGCCAGTTCGAACGCGATCCGCACCGATCCGCCGATCGCCACGCGCGCGGGCGCCACCGATGCGGCCCGCAGCTCGACCCGCGCCCGCTCGCCGAACCCCAGCACCGTCAGCGCATGCGGATCCCCGCGCTTCACCAGCGTGCGCAGCGCATGCCGGATCAGCCGTACCCGCGCCGGCGGCGCGTCCTCGGCCCAGCGCGTGCACAGGGCCACCAGCAGCGCCGGGTCCGCACGCCCGAGGTCGTTCAGATGGTTCGCCACCGACCTGCGCACGTACTCGTCCGGATCGTCGCGCA
>JBAXJZ010000740.1:0-1853 GCA_037137595.1 Burkholderiales bacterium
CCCGATCATCAAGGCGCTGCGCGAGGGCCTGACGGCCAACCGCATCGAGTGGATCGCCGGGATCATCAACGGCACGACCAACTTCATCCTCAGCGAGATGCGCGACAAGGGCCTGCCCTTCGACGCGGTGCTCAAGGAGGCCCAGCGGCTGGGCTACGCCGAGGCCGATCCCACCTTCGACATCGAGGGTGTCGACGCCGCGCACAAGGCGACGATCATGTCGGCGATCGCCTTCGGCATCCCGGTGCAGTTCGAGAAGGCGCACGTCGAGGGCATTTCTTCGCTGCAGGCCGAGGACATCCGCTACGCCGAGCAGCTCGGCTACCGGATCAAGCTGCTCGGCATCACGCGCCGGCGCGAGCACGGCGTCGAGCTGCGGGTGCATCCCACGCTGATCCCCGCCAAGCGCCTGATCGCCAACGTCGAGGGCGCGATGAACGCGGTCTGGGTCAAGGGCGACGCCGTCGGCCACACGATGTACTACGGCAAGGGCGCCGGTGCCGAGCCGACCGCGAGCGCGGTCGTGGCGGACCTCGTCGACGTCGTGCGCACGCTCACCGTCGATCCGGGCAACCGCGTGCCGCACCTCGCCTTCCAGCACGACGCGATGTCGGACCTGCCGATCCTGCCGATCGGCGAGGTCGAGAGCGCGTACTACCTGCGGCTGCGGGTCGCCGACGAGCCGGGCGTGCTCGCCGACATCACGCGCATCCTCGCCGACGCGAGGATCTCGATCGACGCGGTGCTGCAGCGCGAGCCGGCCGAAGGCGAGCGCCAGACCGACCTGATCCTGCTGACCCACGTCACGGTGGAGAAGCGCTGCGACGACGCGATCGTGCGGATGGAGGCGCTGCCCACCGTGGTCTCGAAGGTCACGCGGATCCGCCTCGAAGACCTGAACTGACCGGGCGGCCCCGCGGGCCGCGGCCACGACACGAGACACGCCGCCGCGGCCAGCGCCGCGGCGGTCCCACCGGACGACGCCACACCCATGCGCTACCTCTCGACGCGCGGCGGCATGCCGCCCCAGCGATTCACCGACATCCTGCTCGGCGGCCTCGCGCCCGACGGCGGCCTGGTGGTGCCCGAGCGCTACCCGACGCTGGACGCGGCCACCCTCGAGCACTGGCGCACGCTGCCCTACGCCGAGCTCGCGTTCGTGCTGCTGCGGCTGTTCTGCGACGACATCCCCGCCGCGGACCTGCACGACCTGGTCCGCCGCACCTACACCGCCGAGGTCTTCGGCTCGCCCGACATCGTGCCGCTGCGCACGCTCGAGCCGGACCTGCACCTGCTGCAGCTCTCCAACGGCCCGACGCTCGCGTTCAAGGACGTCGCGATGCAGCTGCTCGGCCACCTGTTCGAGTACGTGCTCGCCAAGGAAGGCCGCGAGCTGAACATCCTCGGCGCGACCTCCGGCGACACCGGCAGCGCGGCCGAGTACGCGATGCGCGGCCGCCGGGGCATCCGCGTCTTCATGCTGTCGCCGGCCGACCGGATGAGCCCGTTCCAGACCGCGCAGATGTTCTCGCTGCGTGACGCGAACATCTTCAACATCGCCGTCGACGGCGTGTTCGACGACTGCCAGGACATGGTCAAGGCGGTGTCGAACGACCTGCGCTTCAAGGCGCGCCACGCGATCGGCACCGTCAACTCGATCAACTGGGCGCGGGTCGTCGCGCAGGTCGTCTACTACTTCAAGGCCTGGTTCGCGGTGACGGCCGAGGGCGGCCCGCGCGAGGTCTCGTTCACCGTGCCCAGCGGCAACTTCGGCAACGTGCTCGCGGGCCACATCGCGCGGCGCATGGGCCTGCCGATCCGTCGGCTGGTGGTGGCCACGAACGAGAACGACG
>JBAXJZ010000741.1:0-1847 GCA_037137595.1 Burkholderiales bacterium
GGCATCGCGCCGGGGGCGCGCCCGGCCCCGTCGTGCCGCGGGGCGTCGGTTCCCGGCCGCGACGCGGCGGGGGTCAGCGCGACGGCGGGCCCGCCGCGCGCCGCAGCTTCAGCGAACGCATCGCCTCGCCGAAATACGCCCGGGACGCGGGCAGGTCGACGCAGGCGTAGTCGTGGAAGCTCGCCTGCAGCGCCGAGCCGCCGCGCACCAGCACCTGGACGCAGATGCGGTGGCCGCGGTCGGGTTCGTGCGCCTCGAAGACCGCCACGCAGCCGTCGCCGAGCGGCGAGCGGTCGTCGCGCAGGAACAGCCAGTGGAAGCCGGGCATCCGGCCCAGCCGGCCCTTGATCACCCCGACGATGGCGCGTGCCGCGTGCGCGGCGTCCTGCGCCGGATCCTCGAGTTCGATCACCGAGACCTCGAGGCCCTTGCTGCCGTCGCTCGCCTCGATCGCCACCGGGTCCAGGCCCGGGCGCAGTGTCCAGTCGAGCGGCAGCGTGATCGCCCAGCGGCCGAGGTCGAAGGACTGCCGTTCGCCGTCGACGCGGCGTTCGTGCTTCGGAATCCGGCCGCGAGGGTCCCACGGCGTCATGGCCGACCTCCCTGCGTCAGCCCCCGGCGGCCCGCCGGTCGGACGGCTCCCACCCGCCGCCCAGCGCCCGATACAGCTGGATCACCGCGCCGTAGGTGGCCGCCGTCGACTGCGCGAGCTGAAGTTCCGAGTCGAACAGCACCCGCTGCGAGTCGAGGACCTCGAAGTAGCTGGAGATGCCGTTCAGGTAGCGCAGGTCCACCAGCCGCAGCCGCTCCCGGCTGGACGCGACGATCCGCTCGAGCGCCTCGCGCTGCTCGCGCCGCCGCTGGAACGCGGTCAGCGCGTCCTCGACGTCGCGCAGCGCGCCCTGCACCGTGCGGCCGTAGTCCTCGACCGCGATCCGCTGGCGCGCGGCCTGCGCCTCCAGGTTCGCCTCGAGCCGGCCGCCGGTAAAGATCGGCAGCGTGACGCCGGGCGTCACCGACCACGCGCCGCGGTCCACGCCCAGCAGCTGCGAGAGCTGCGGGCTCACCACGCCGAGGAAGCCGGTCAGCGAGACCGTCGGCAGGAAGGCCTTGCGGGCCGCGTCGACATCGGCGTCGGTGGCCGCCACCGCGCGCTCGGCGGCGATCACGTCCGGCCGGCGCCGCAGCAGGTCCGAGGGCAGGCCCGCCGGCAGCGTCGCCGGCACCGGCATCTCGCGAAGCGTGGACGTGCGCGCGATCGGGCCGGGGTTGCGCCCCAGCAGCACCGACAGCGCGTTCTCCGCGGAGGCGCGCTGGCGCTCGAGCTCGGCGATCGCCTGCTCGGCCTGGGCGAGCGAGGTCTCGGCCTGCGTGACGTCGACCATCGACACCACGCCGGCGTCGAAGCGCAGTCGGATCAGCCGCGCCGAATCGCGGCGCGAGTCGCGCGTGCGCCGCGAGACCGCGAGCTGCTGGTCGACTTCCAGGAGCTGCAGCCAGCCGCCGGCGACCGACGCCACCAGGCTCACCTGCGCCGCGTAGCGCTGCGCGTCGGTGGCCTCGACGGTGCGACGCGCCGAATCCACCTGCGAGCGGATCCGGCCCCAGAGGTCGATCTCCCACGTCGGCACCGCGAGCCCGAGCGAATACGACTCGCCGCTGCGGTTGCGGTTGGGGTCGAGCGGCGTCGGGCCGCGCTGCGAGGTCGCGCTCGCGTCGGCCGCCACGGTGGGCAGCAGCGCCGCGCGTGCGAGGCCGAGCTGTGCGCGCGCGAGCTCGATCCGCTCGGCGGCGATCCGCAGGTCGCGGTTGTTGCGCAGCGCCTCGTCGATCAGCGCCGGCAGCTC
>JBAXJZ010000742.1:0-1847 GCA_037137595.1 Burkholderiales bacterium
GGCAGGCGAGTGAGCGGGCGCGGGTCACGTTCGCGATCGCTTCGTCGACCGTCGGTGCGAGCGCGGTGAGGTGACCCATTTTGCGGCCCGGCCGTGGGTCTGACTTGCCGTAGAGCAGCAGGCTCACGCCGGGCACGGCAAGCGCCGCCTGCCAGTCGGGCTCGCCCTTGGCCCAGCAGTCGCCCAGCAGGTTGGCCATGGCCGCCGGAGCCCGCCGCCGCGTGGAGCCGAGCGGCAGGCCGCAGAGGGCGCGGGCCTGCTGCTCGAACTGGCTCGTCTCACAGGCTTCGATCGTGAGGTGGCCCGAGTTGTGCGGCCGGGGCGCGATCTCGTTGACGACGACTTCGCCCGAGCGGGTCACGAAGAACTCGACACAGGCCACCCCCACGACATCGAGCGCCTCGAGGATCCGGGCGGTGATGCCGCGGGCCGCATCGAGCACGTGCGCCGGCAGTCCGGCCGGGGCCGACGAGACGTCAAGAATGTGATGGCGATGGACGTTGCGCGAGGGCTCGAAGATGGCGGTCTCGCCCGACGTGCCGCGGGCGCCGACGACGGAGATTTCACAGTCGAAGTCGACCCAGCCCTCGAGCACGCACGGCGCGGGGCCGAGCGCGTCCCACGCCGCGTCGAGCTCGGCCGGCGCGGCGATGCGGCGCTGCCCCTTGCCGTCATAGCCGAAGGCCGCGGTCTTGAGCACAGCGGGCAGACCCACGGCGGCAGCGGCCGCGCGCAGGTCACCCCTCGACCGCACGACCCGGTGCGGGGCACAGGCGAAGCCGTGCGCCGTGAGAAAAGCTTTTTCGCGGGCCCGATCCTGGGTCGTAAAGAGCACCTCGGGAGCGGGACGGCAGGGGATGACGGCGGCCATCGCGCGGGCCGCTTCGACGGGAACGTTTTCGAATTCGAACGTCACCGCCGCGAGCCCGCGTGCGATGCGGGCAAGCGCGGGAGCGTCGGCATACGACACGACGTGCACCCGGTCGCAGTGGTGGGCGGCAGGACAGTCGGCCACGTCGCTGAGCGCCTCAACGCGATAGCCGAGCCGCTTGGCGGCCATCGCGAACATCGCCCCGAGCTGCCCGCCCCCCATCACGCCCAGCGTCGCCCCCGGCGGAATGGACGGCGCCGTCATTTCTGGGAGGGGCGGTCGGACCATTCGGAGGGCTCGGCCTCGGGCTTATCAAGCAGCACCCTGGCGGTCTGCCGGCGTCGGTAATCGAGGAGTTTCTCGCGGAGCGCGGCGTCGTCAAGCGCGAGCACGGCGACGGCGAGCAGCGCCGCATTCGCAGCCCCGGCCGGCCCGATGGCGAGCGTGCCGACCGGCACCCCCGCGGGCATCTGCACGATCGAGAGCAGCGAATCGACACCCCGGAGCAGCGAGCTTTCGACCGGCACGCCGAACACCGGCAGGTGGGTCTGGGCGGCCATCATGCCCGGCAGGTGTGCCGCGCCCCCGGCGCCCGCGATGATCACCCGCAGCCCCCGGTCAGCCGCCGTGGCGGCGTAATCGGCGAGTTTGCCGGGCGTGCGATGGGCAGACACGATCTCGCTCTCGTGGGCCACGCCGAACTCGGCGAGCACATCGGCGGCCCGCTTGAGCGTGGCCCAGTCGGAGCGGCTCCCCATCACGATGCCGACGAGCGGGGCGACGGATGCTGCTGGCGACGGAGGCACGCGGGAGGGTCCAGGAACCGACGAATGATCCGTCCATCTTGCTCACGCCCGCCCCGCGTTGCAACCTGAGGATATGCCTCGCCCGCTTCCAGCCGTGCTTCCGATCCGCTGGCCCCAGGAGGCACCAGCCCCGCCCCCCGCCACGCTCGCCGCGCTCGACCGCGCGATCG
>JBAXJZ010000743.1:0-1846 GCA_037137595.1 Burkholderiales bacterium
GCCACCGTCCTGCTCGTCGAGGACGACCGCGAGCTGCGGACCACGCTGCGCGACGCGCTCGCGCTCGAGGGCTACGCGGTCACCGCCGCCGCGAGCGTCGCCGACGCGCGCGCGCTGCTCGCGCACGCGTTCGCCGACGCCGGCCCGGACCTGGTGCTGCTCGACCTCGGGCTGCCCGACGGCGAGGGCGAGTCGCTGCTCGCCGCGCTGCGCCGCGAGCGCTCGCCGGCGGTCATCGTCGTCTCCGCCCGCCACGGCGAGGATCCGAAGGTGCGGCTGCTCGACGCGGGTGCCGACGACTACCTCGTGAAGCCCTTCGGCCTCGCCGAGCTGCTCGCGCGCATGCGCGTCGCGCTGCGCCACCGCGGCGTGGCCGCCGAGCCCGCGCTGCTGCACTGGTCGCAGGGCGGCGTGGCGGTCGACGTCGCCGCGCGCCGGGTGACGCGCGACGGCGTCGAGGTTCGCCTCACGCCCACCGAATTCCGTGTGCTCGCGCGGCTGGTGCGCCAGGCGGGCCGCGTCGTCACGCACCGTCAGCTGCTCGCCGACGTCTGGGGCCCGGAGCACGTCGACGACACGCAGTACCTGCGCCTCTACCTCGGCCAGCTGCGCGCGAAGCTCGAGCGCGATCCCGCGGACCCGCGGCTGCTGCTGACCGAGCCCGGAGTGGGCTACCGGCTCGCCGAGCCGGGCGGCTGAGGGGTCGCTGCGGCCGGCCGCGGCGCGCCGCCCCGCGTCCTTATGCGTTCCTGATGCCCCCGCGCTCACGCTGCGCGGACCTCCACCCGACACCGGGATCCGCATGGATGCCTCTCCGTCGGCCGCGAACGCGGCCGCTCCCGACGCCGGCACGCCGCGCTCCGCCGGCCTCGCCGCGCTCACCCTCGGCGCGCTCGGCGTCGTCTACGGCGACATCGGTACCTCGCCGCTCTACACCGTCAAGGAGATCTTCTCGCCGGCCACCGGCGTGCCGCTCGACGCCGCGCACCTCGTCGGCGCGGTCTCGGCGATCTTCTGGGCGTTGATGCTCGTGGTCACGCTGAAGTACGTGCTGCTGGTGCTGCGCGCGGACAACCACGGCGAGGGCGGGGCGCTCGCCCTCACCGCGCTGGCGGCGAACGCCGAAGGCCATCGCCCCGTGCTGCGCCGCGCGCTGCTCGCGCTGGGCGTGGCCGGTGCGACGCTCTTCTACGGCGACAGCCTGATCACGCCGGCCATCTCGGTGCTGGGCGCGATGGAAGGCCTGAGCCTCGTCGCCCCGAGCCTGGAGCCGTGGATCGTGCCCGGCACGCTCGCCATCCTCGTCGCGCTCTTCGCGGTCCAGCGATTCGGTACCGCCACCGTGGGCAGGTTCTTCGGGCCGATCATCGTCGTCTGGTTCGCCACGCTCGCCGTGACCGGACTCGTGCAGGTCGCCGCGCAGCCCGCGATCCTGGCGGCGCTGAACCCGCTGCGCGCCATCGAGTTCCTCGCCGAACGCGGGCCCGGCGTGCTCGCCGCGGTCGGTGCGATCGTGCTCGCGCTCACCGGTGCCGAGGCGCTCTACGCCGACATGGGCCACTTCGGCAGGCGCCCGATCCGCCTCGCGTGGACCGGCCTGGTGATGCCCGCACTCGCGCTCAACTACCTCGGCCAGGGCGCGCTGCTGATGGGCGATCCCGCCGCGATCGAGAACCCGTTCTACCGGCTCTTCCCCGACGCCTGGCTGGTGCCCGCGGTGGTGCTCGCGACGCTGGCCGCGATCATCGCGTCGCAGGCGGTGATCTTGGGCGCCTATTCGATGACGCGCCAGGCGATCCAGCTCGGCTATCTGCCGAGGATGACGGTGCACTTCACGTCCGCGCGC
>JBAXJZ010000744.1:0-1844 GCA_037137595.1 Burkholderiales bacterium
CCTGGGCGCCGGGGTGCGGCGACGCCGATCCGCGCCGCGCGCTGCGGGTGACGGGGCTCGAACCCGGGACGGTGGCCCGTGCCGCGCCGGGACGGCGCGAGGTCGTGCTGCAGGTGAGGGCGGTGGGCAGCCGCGACGCGCTCGGGTGGCTGCTCGACGGCGCCTGGGTGGGCGCCAGCGAGCCCGGATCGCCGTCGCTGCGCCTGGTGCTGGACCGGCCCGGCGAACATGCGCTGACCGTGGTCGACGCGCAGGGCCGCTGGGACCGGGTGCCGTTCGTCGTGCGCTGAGTCCTGCGACGGCGACGGCCGCGGGTGTCCGCGCCGCCCGGCTCAGGAGCGCGCGATCACCCCGCAGGCGATGCGTGCGCCCGAGTTGCCCGCCGGCTGGCTCGTGTAGTCGTCCGGACCCGCGTGCACGACGATCGCGCGGCCGACGACGTCCGCCGACCCGCTGCCCAGCACCAGCCCGGTCACCGGCACGCGCATCTCGGCCACGCCCGACGCATCCGCTCGCAGGTTCGGCAGGTCGCCCGCGTGGCGGTCGGTTCCGCCGAAGTGGCCGTGCGGCCGCCCCGTCGGATTGAAGTGGCCGCCGGCGCTCATCGCGTCCGGGCTCGAGCAGTCGCCCTTCTCGTGGACGTGGAAGCCGTGCTCTGCATTCGGCTTCAGTCCGGTGACCCGCGCGTACACCATCAGCCGGTCCGCCTGCTGTTCGAGCCTCACGGTGCCGGCGGTCGCGTTGCCCTGCGTGGGGGCAAGGGTGGCGCTGCCGACCGGCGGCGGCGTGCCGCGCAGCGCGGCGCAGCCGCCGATCGCGACGGCCAGCGCGGCCGCTGCCAGCAGGCCGGTGGACGGTGTGTTCATGGATCCTCCCTGTATCGGTCGCGGCATTCTGCGCTAGATTCGCCCGCACGATGCACCGCGTCTTCTGGATCGAGTCCGGCGAGCCCTGCAGCGAGGCGTTTGCGAACGAGGCGTTGTCGGGCGCGCTGGCGTTTGCGGAGGCGCTGCGGGCACGCCGGCGCGGCGGCGAATCCGTCTCGTTCGTGACGATCGCCTCCGAGGACCCGGGGCACGTCGGCGAGGCGGGCGTCGCGGACCCCGAGCCCGGGTACAATTGGGTCAAGCGACGGCCGCCGCCCGGACGTCGGCGCTGACCGTTCGAGCGGTGGCGATACGCGCGGCCGCCGGACGGTCGACGGCACGGGTCGGACGGCGCCCCGCACCCCCGCAGCGCGTAAGGTCTCGCCTGTTCGCGCGACCGTCACGAGTCACGCTTCGGGGTGTCAGCCTGCACGGCCCCCGGGACCCTTCTCCTCCGGATCCTCACCACTCGATGACCCGTATCGCGTTCCGATCCCTCGAACGGCCTCCGCGCGCCGCGACGACCGTCGCCGCGTGGATGTTCGCCGTGCTGTGGATCGTCGCGATCGGGTTCGCATCGGGCGTGGCCGCTGACAGCGAGGGCGCCGATGCATGGGGCGTCCCGGTCGCGGCGCTCGCCGCCGATCCTCCCCGCGAGCCGGATCCGCTGGACACTCTCGACCACCTCGACGAGGAGGTCGACGCGATCGCCTTCGCCTACGCCGACGTGGTGCCCGCATCGCCGTCGGAATCGCCGCTCGAGGCCGTGCAGCGCGAGCTGCGCGTCGACCTCGCCCGCCTGTCGGCGAGCTGCCGCGAGCGGGCGCCCCTGCCCGCGCCGGGCTCGACGGGGGCGGCGTGCGATCTGCCCATGCCCTCGGTCGAGCCGCCGCAGGCGGGCCCCGCGCCGATGGCTTCGGCGCTGGTGTCGGGCGATGGTCCGCAGCGGCCGGTCGGCCTCTCGCCGGCGGCGCCGCC
>JBAXJZ010000745.1:0-1834 GCA_037137595.1 Burkholderiales bacterium
GGGGCGTATCAGCCGCCGGTGCGGCCGGCCTCGACGCTCCCATAGGCGCCCGTGCGGCCCGTATCCGCCCCGTCGACGGCGGCGCAGGCGCACATCCCGATCAGGGTGCCGATGAACAGGCCGATATGAAGCGCGCGCCGCATGATGCTTACCAAAACCTTAACGTCCGATACTGCATCTGCCTGCAAGCGCCGGGCCGCGCAAGAAGCCGCGCCTGTGGGGCGAAGACGCCCGCCTTGTCCCAAACTGATGCGCCCGTTAAGCGGGTGGCGTGGGGAATCGAAAATCAACCTTCAGGCGAGTCCTGACCGGTGTCGGTCTGGCCATCGCGATGCCGACGACCTTTGGCGTCGGCTGGGTCATCGGCCTGCCCGACGCCCTCGCCGATTCGCCGGCCGGTGCGACCCGCAGCGCCGGCCGCCAGCGTACGGTCTGGACCCGCGACGACGGCTCCACGCGCTGGATCGACCGGATCGACCGCGACCTCGAGGACCTCGACGGCCGCCCGATGCGGCTCACCGTGGTCCACGACGTGACCCGCGAGCGGACGCTGCGCGACGAGCTGATCGAGACCGAGGAGCGGTTCAGGCAGTTCGCCGACCTCGTCGACGACGCGATCTTCGTCGTCTCGCCGGGCCTGGGCCGCGTGCTCTACGCGAACGGCCGCTTCGAGGCGGTCTGGGGGCTGCCGATCGCCGACTTCTCGGCGCGGCCGCAGTCGCTGTTCGAGCTGGTGCCGCCCGCGCAGCGGGCCGAGGTGGCGGCGCTCTTCGACGGCCAGGCGCCGGGCGACACCCGCGAGGCGGTCGTCCACCTCCAGCCTGCCGGACAGCCGGTGCGCTCGGTGCGGCTGCGGGTCTTCGGGCGCCGCGTGCCGGCGGGCGAGGACAGCGGCCTGGGCGGCGTCGGGCACGAGGCGGCGGACGAGGTCGAGCCGACCGCCGAGCGGCTCTTCGCCGTCGCCGAGGACATCACCGAGACGCTGCGCCTCGAGCAGGCCCGCCTCGAGGACGCGATCAAGCAGCGCGACATGCTCGTTCGCGAGGTCCATCACCGGATCAAGAACAACCTCCAGGGCGTGGCCGGGCTGCTGCAGCAGAGCGCCTCGAGCCGGCCCGAGCTTGCCGGCCCGCTGGTCGAGGTGGTCGGCCGCATCCAGGCGATCGCCCAGGTGCACGGCCTGCAGGTGCGCGACGGCGAGAGCCTGGTGGCGCGCCGCGTGATCGGCGCGGTGTTCGAGAACCTCGGCCGCACCTTCGGGCTGACGATGCCGCTCGCGGTCGACGAGGGTGCGATCGACCGCTGGCTGCTGCCGGAGCAGGAGGCGGTGCCGCTGGCGCTGGTCGTCAACGAGCTCGGCACCAACGCGATCAAGCACCGCCTGACGGGTGCGCCCGTCCACGTCCGGCTCGTCGGTCTCGACGACGGGCTCGCGCTCGAGATCGCGCATCGCGGCCTGCTGCCCGAGGGGTTCGACTTCGGCCGGATGGTGCCCGGGCCGTCCGGGCTCGGTCTGGTCAAGGCCCTGCTGCCGCGCCGCGGCGCGCGGCTCGACTTCTCGCAGGTCGGCGATCAGGTCGTCGCGCGCACCGAACTGTCCCGCCCCGCGCTGCGCGAACGCGGCACCGATCCCACCGACTCCCCGAGGCTGCCCCGATGAGCGATCCGCGCGCCACCATCCTGGTCTGCGACGACGACCGGCTGGTGCTCGCCACCCTGGTCCACGGCCTGAAGAGCGCCGGATACGACGTCATCGAGGCCGACAACGGCGACGACGCGATCCTGCTGGCGCGCGAGCGCCGGCCCGACCTCGCGCTGCTCGACATGCGGATGA
>JBAXJZ010000746.1:0-1825 GCA_037137595.1 Burkholderiales bacterium
GGGCAGAAGCCGGCCAGGCCCCAGCCGGCGCCGAACGCGAGGCTGCCGGCCACCAGTCGCGCATCGATGTCGCGCGCGTCGGGCAGGCGCATCGGCTCGCCGAGCCACGACCGCGCGCGCCGACCCGCGAGCGCGAAGCCGCCGGCCGCGACCGCCACCGCGCCGCCCATCACCAGCGCGAGCGACGGGTCCCAGCGGCCCGCGAGGTCGAGGAATCCCAGCACCTTGCCGGGGTCGACCATCCCCGACAGGATCAGTCCGAGGCCGAAGACCAGCCCGCTCGCGAACGCGGCGACGATCGTCATGGCGGCCTCAGCCCGCGACCAGGTGACGCACGACGAAGACCGTCGCGAAGCCCGCGGCCATGAAGCACGCGGTCGCGACGACCGAGCGCCCCGACAGCCGCGACAGGCCGCAGACGCCATGGCCGCTGGTGCAGCCGGCGCCGTAGCGGGTGCCGACGCCCACCAGCAGGCCGGCCGCGACCAGCGTCGCCCAGTCGGCGTCGATCCGCGGCAGCGGCAGCGGGGCGAACGCGCTCCAGGCGAGCGGCGACAGCAGCAGGCCGGCGACGAACGCCAGCCGCCAGCCCGCCGGGCCGTGACGGCGGCCGAGCAGTCCGCCCACGATGCCGCTGATGCCGGCGACCCGCCCGGTCAGCAGCACCAGCATCGCCGCGGCGAGTCCGATCAGCAGCCCGCCCGCGAAGGCGGGGCCGGGCGTGAACGCAGTCCAGTCGAGGGTCATCCCGTCACTCCGTTCAGTGTGCGCCGCCGACCACGCGGTGGCCCTGGGCACGCCAGCGCAGCATGCCGCCGGCCAGGTTCGCGACCTCGGCGAAGCCGGCCTTCTGCAGCAGGGTCGCGGCCTGCGCCGAGCGGGCGCCCGAGCGGCAGACGGTGACCACCGGCCGGTCCCGGGCGAGCTCGTCGGCGCGCGCGGCGAGCTGTCCCAGCGGGATCGAGCGCGCGCCGTCGATGTGGCCGAGCGGGCCGGCGAACTCGTCGGGCTCGCGCACGTCGACGACCTGCACGCGGTCGTCCGCCTCCTCGAGGCCCTGCGGGTGGACCTCCCACAGACCGGCGAAGGTGTAGACCAGCGGCGCCCAGCCCGGCGCGCGCCCCGCGGGCGCGTCGGCCGACGGGCGCCCGCAGACCAGGTTCGCCGGCACGGCCACGTCGATCTGCTTCGGATGCGGCAGGTTCAGGTTGCGCATGTAGCCGACGAAGTCGTCCTCGCCGATCTCGCCGCCGAGCCGCGGATTGTGGGCCTGTTCCTCGCGGACGCTGGTGACCGTCAGCCCGCGGTAGTCGTGCGCCGGGTAGAGCAGGCAGTCCTGCGGCAGGCTGAAGAGCTGCGAGCGGACCGAGCGCCAGAGCGCGTGGGCGTCGCCCTGCTGGAAGTCGGTGCGGCCGCAGCCGCGCACGAGCAGCGTGTCGCCGGTGAAGGCCATCGTCTCGTCGTCGAGCACGTAGCTCAGGCAGCCGTCGGTGTGGCCCGGCGTCGCGCGGACGCTGAGGTGCCGGCCGCCGAAGGCGATGCGGTCGCCGTGCCGCAGCGTCCGGTCCGCGCCCTGCGCGCCGCCGTCGGCCGGCACCGCGATCGCCGCGCCGCAGAGCTGCTTCAGCATCCACGCGCCGGTCACGTGGTCGGCGTGGGTGTGGGTCTCGACCGTCCAGCGCAGCGTCAGGCCGAGCTCGGCGACCAGCGCCGCGTCGCGGCGCGCCTGCTCGAACACCGGGTCGATCAGCAGCGCCTCGCTGCTGCGCCGGTCGGCGAGCAGGTAGGTGTAGGTGGACGAGGTCGGGTCGAAGAGTTGACGGAA
>JBAXJZ010000747.1:0-1823 GCA_037137595.1 Burkholderiales bacterium
GAAGTGGCGCCTGCAGCCGGGCAAGATGTTCCTGATCGACCTCGAGCAGGGCCGGATCATCGACGACAAGGAGCTGAAGGACCAGCTCTCGGCGTCGAAGCCGTACCGCCAGTGGATCGAGCGCATCCGCGTGAAGCTCGACGAGCTCGCCACGCCCGAGCACCCCGAGACCCCGGACCAGGACGCGTCGGGCGGCGACATGGCCGAGCCCGCGCCGGTGCCGCTGCTCGATCGCCAGCAGGCCTTCGGCTACACGCAGGAGGACCTGAAGTTCCTGATGGCGCCGATGGCGGTCGCCGGCGAGGAGGCGGTCGGCTCGATGGGCAACGACTCGCCGCTCGCGGTGCTGTCGGACAAGAACAAGCCGCTCTACAACTACTTCAAGCAGCTGTTCGCGCAGGTCACCAACCCGCCGATCGACCCGATCCGCGAGCAGATGGTGATGTCGCTGGTGTCGTTCGTGGGTCCGAAGCCGAACCTGCTCGACATCAACAACATCAACCCGCCGCTGCGCCTCGAGGTGAGCCAGCCGGTCCTCTTCGCCGAGGACATGGACCGGATCCGCCACATCGGCCGCTACACCGACGGCAAGTTCCAGAGCTTCGAGCTCGACATCTGCTATCCGGTCGCCTGGGGCAAGGAAGGCATCGAGGCCCGGCTCGCGTCGCTGTGCGCGAACGCGGTCGACGCGGTGAAGAGCGGCTACAACCTGCTGATCGTCAGCGACCGGCACGTCGACCGCGAGCACGTCGCGATCCCGGCGCTGCTCGCCACCAGCGCGATCCACCAGCACCTGATCGACAAGGGCCTGCGCACCTCCACCGGCCTGGTGGTGGAGACCGGCTCGGCGCGCGAGGTCCACCACTTCGCGCTGCTCGCCGGCTACGGCGCCGAGGCGATCCACCCGTACCTCGCGATGGAGACGATCGCGTCGATCCACGCGGGCCTGGGCCAGGACCTCTCGGCCGAGAAGGCCGTCAAGAACTACGTGAAGGCGATCGGCAAGGGCCTGCACAAGGTGATGTCCAAGATGGGCATCTCCACGTACATGTCCTACACCGGCTCGCAGATCTTCGAGGCCATCGGCCTGTCGCGCGAGCTCGTCGGCAAGTACTTCACCGGCACGCCGTCGAACGTCGAGGGCATCGGCATCTTCGAGCTCGCCGAGGAGGCGCTGCGGATGCACCGCGCCGCGTTCGGCAGCGACCCGGTGCTGGCCGGCGCGCTGGAGGCGGGCGGCGAGTACGCGTACCGCACGCGCGGCGAAGAGCACATGTGGACGCCCGACGCCATCGCGAAGCTGCAGCACTCGACGAAGACGAACAACTTCCAGACGTACAAGGACTACGCGCAGATCATCAACGACCAGTCGCGCCGTCACATGACGCTGCGCGGTCTGTTCGAGTTCCGCGTGGATCCGTCGAAGGCGATCCCGATCGACGAGGTCGAGCCGGCCACCGAGATCGTGAAGCGCTTCGCCACCGGCGCGATGTCGCTGGGCTCGATCTCCACCGAGGCGCACGCCACGCTCGCGATCGCGATGAACCGCATCGGCGGCAAGTCGAACACCGGCGAGGGCGGCGAGGACGAGAACCGCTACCGCAACGAGCTGAAGGGCATCCCCATCAAGACCGGGGACACCCTCGCTTCGCTGCTGGGCCGCGACGTGATCGAGGTCGACGTGCCGCTGAAGGACGGCGACTCGCTGCGCTCGAAGATCAAGCAGGTGGCCTCGGGCCGCTTCGGCGTCACCGCCGAGTACCTGTCGTCGGCCGACCAGATCCAGATCAAGATGGCGCAGGGCGCGAAGCCCGGCGAAGGCG
>JBAXJZ010000748.1:0-1822 GCA_037137595.1 Burkholderiales bacterium
GATCCGCGTGCCCAGCGCGGCGGCGTCCAGCCCCCAGGCGGCGAGCGAGGCGTGGCAGGCGAGGAAGCGCACCCCCGCGTCGCGGGCGTCGGCCATGAAGGCGGCGATCGGCCGGCCGCCCGCGGCGCCCGCGACCAGGCCGGCGGCGACGTCGCCGGCGAGCAGCTCGACGCTGCGCGCCGAGAAGTGGATCTCCACCTCCGCGTCCATCGCGGCCGCGGCCGCGGCGACCGCGAACGGCGTCGCGCAGACCTCGGGGCGGGTCGGGTCGGCGGACCAGAGCAGCAGCGCGAGGCGGCGGGGGGAGGGGGTCATCGGAGGATCCTTCGGAGGGGAGTGCGCATCATCGCTCGTCCGGCGTCCCCAGGCCGGCCGTCGCTCAGACCCGAGCCGCCGCCGGCAGCACCACGACGAACCGCGCCCCCTGCCCGTCCTCGCGGTTCGCCGCGACGATCCGCCCGCCGTAGCGCTCCACGAGGCTCGAGCTCACCCACAGCCCGAGCCCGGTGCCTTCCTGCTTCGTGGTGTTGAACGGCTTGAAGAGCGACGCGAGCGCGGCCTCCGACAGCCCGGGCCCGCGGTCGGCGACCTCGATCTCCACCGTGCCCGCGTCGCCGTCGCGCGTGGCCACCGACAGCTCGCCCCCGTCGGGCATCGCCTGGAGCGCGTTCAGCAGCAGGTTCACCAGCACCTGCTGCAGCTCGGACGGGTTGATCGACGCGGGCCGCGTCGCGAGCGATTCGCGGCGGATGGCCACGCGCCCGCTCGCGATCCGCGTGCCCGCGAGCACCAGGCATTCGTCGAGCACCGCACCGACGTCGACCGGATGCACGTAGCCGACGAACTCGGCCGGCTTCGCGTACTGCAGCAGGCCGGCGACGATCCGCCGCACGCGCTCGACCTGCGCGTCGATCCGCCCCAGCTCCTCGCGCACCGGTTCGGCCGCGGGGCCGAGCAGCTCGCGCGCGAAGTCGAGGTTGGCCTGGATCACCGCCATCGGGTTGTTGATCTCGTGCGCGACGCCCGCGGTGAGCTGGCCGACGGTGGCGAGCTTCTCGTTGCGCAGCACCTGCTGCTGGACCTGCTCGAGCGCGGCGCTGCGCTCGGCCACCTGGCGGTCGAGCGAATCGGCGAGCGCGCGCAGCGCGCGGGTCTTCTCGTCGACGGTGTCGAGCAGGTGGTCCAGGCCCTCGGCCAGCCGGCCGAGCTCGTCGCGGTTCGGCAGCGGGCCGACGCGCGCGTCCGCGTCGCCGGCCTCGACGCGCCGCATCGTGTCGGTCATCCGCTCGACGGGCGTGAAGATCGCGCCGGACCAGCGCAGCGACACCCGCAGCGCGGCGAACATCGCCAGCAGCACCACCGCGAACACAGTGATCACCGCGGTGCGCTTGATCCAGCGGAACGGGCCCTCGGCATAGCCGACGTACAGCATGCCGACGCGCCTGCCGCCGGCGTCCTCGAGCGGCTCGTAGCCCGACACGAACCAGTCGTCGACGACGAACGCGCGGTCGAGCCAGGTCTCGCCGCGGCCGAGCACCGCGTCGCGGACCGACTGCGAGACGCGGGTGCCGATCGCGCGGCGGTCGCCGAACAGCTTCACGTTGGTGGTGATCCGCACGTCGTCGAGGAAGAGCGTGGCGGTGCCGCGGCTGCCGAAGGGCAGGGACCCCTCGGGGTAGACGATCGCGTTGATGCGGTCGATGAAGTCGAGGTTGACGTTGAGCAGCGTGCCGCCGTGGACCCAGCCGAGCAGCCGGCCGTCGGCGTCCTCGATCGGTTCGCTCGCCAGCACGACGAGCGCGCGGTCCTCGCGCTCGCGGTC
>JBAXJZ010000749.1:0-1822 GCA_037137595.1 Burkholderiales bacterium
CGTTGTCGCGGCCGATCGTGCCGTTGCGGGCACGGGCGACGACGATGACGATCGACGGTGAGGGCATCGCGGGCGATCCGGGGCGGGGCCCACAGCATACCCGCGGGCCACCGGAGGGCGGGTCGATCCGGGGCTCGTGAGGCCCGGGAGTCCGGCCCGCGTGCGCCGCGGCGCTCAGACCGCGACGTCGCCCTTGATGTGCGGGTGCGGATCGTAGCCGGACAGCTCGAAGTCCTCGTAGCGGTAGGCGTCGATCGACTCGGGCTTGCGCAGCAGCCGCAGGGTGGGCAGCGGTCGCGGGTCGCGGGTGAGCTGGAGCTCGACCTGCTCGAAGTGGTTGCGGTAGATGTGGACGTCGCCGCCGGTCCAGACGAACTCGCCGGGCTCGAGGTCGCACTGATGCGCCAGCAGCATCAGCAGCAGCGCGTAGCTCGCGATGTTGAAGGGCACGCCGAGAAACACGTCGCAGGAGCGCTGGTAGAGCTGCAGATGCAGCCGGCCGTCCATGACCGCGGTCTGGAACAGGCAGTGGCAGGGGGCCAGCTTCATTGCCGGCAGCTCGCCGACGTTCCAGGCGCTCACCACCTGCCGGCGCGAGTTCGGGTCGCGGCGGATCTGATCGACGAGCTGCGCGATCTGGTCGACGTGGCGACCGTCGGCCGTCTCCCAGTCGCGCCACTGCTTGCCGTAGACCGGCCCGAGATCGCCCTGCTCGTCGGCCCACTCGTCCCAGATCGAGACCTTGTGCTCGTGCAGCCACTTCACGTTCGTCTCGCCGCGCAGGAACCACAGCAGCTCGATGAAGATCGAACGCACGTGCAGCTTCTTGGTGGTGACGAGCGGGAAGCCGTCGGCCAGGTCGAAGCGCATCTGATGGCCGAAGACGGCGCGCGTGCCGGTGCCGGTGCGGTCGGCGCGGTCCACGCCCTCGGTCATCACGCGCCGCAGGAGATCCTGGTATTGCTTCACGGTATCGGGTTCCGGGGCAGGGGGCGCGGGCCGGCTCAGGCGGCGAGCCCGTGGAAGCAGGCCGACACCATCTGCTCGACGATCTCGGCGTCGGACATCGAGCCGCCGGCCTTCAGGAATTCGAGGGTCGGGTCGCAGGTGCGGGCGTAGAGCGTGTAGAGCACGAACTCGTCGCGCATCGACTCGCGCAGGCTGCCTTCCGCGCGTGCCGCCTGGATCAGCTCCCCGATCCGCTCGGAGAGCGTCATCAGGTTGTCCATGTAGTCGCGGTTGGCGAGCAGGCTCGCCTGCAGCGCGGGGCTGGTCGACGGCAGGTGCGGCACGCTGCCCGACAGCCGCTGGGTCAGCGTCCATCGCAGCAGGCCCTTGAGCCGCTCGATCGCGGGCCGGTCGGCGGGCAGCGCGTCGAGCGCGGCGGCGGTCTGCGCGAGCAGGCGCACCATGACCGCGGCGGCGAGTGCTTCCTTGGACTCGAAGTGCTTGTAGAGGCTGCCCTTGGCGATGCCGACCTCGGTGGCGATGTCGTCCATCGACATCGCCTCGTAGCCCTTGTCACCGAGCAGACGGTTCGTCGCGTCGAGGATCGCCTCCTCGCGCAGCTCGAACTGGGTCTCGCGGAAGGTCTTCCGGGGCGGCGGGAGGTTCACGTGGGGAGTACCGGTGCGTTCAAGGCGTGACGCAGCCGTCACGCTCCCCGCATTGTACGTCGAACCGGGTCACTGGGCCGCGGGAGGCATCCCGGGCGGTGCGCCCGGCGCCAGGCCGGGCATCCGGAGCGCGCCGGCGGCGAGCGCGGCGGCGTTCGGGTCGACCGTGGGCGGCGCCTGCGTCGGCACGGCGATGGGCTGGGGCG
>JBAXJZ010000750.1:0-1807 GCA_037137595.1 Burkholderiales bacterium
TCAGCTCGAAGTGCGAGGTGCCGTGCGCCGACTCGATCCGGAGCAGCCCGTCGGTCAGCGGCACCACGACGTAGTCGTGTTCGTGGCGGTGGTGGCCGGTGTGCGCGCCCGGCGCGAAGCGCCATTCGGTGATCCGCAGCAGGTCGTCGTCGACGTCGACGCGCGGCACGGCCATCGTCGGGGGGCTCATCGGGGTCTCCTCGGGGAACGTCCCGGATGCTGCCACGGCCGCGTGTCGCCATGACGTCCGACCGCGTCGGAGCCGTTCCACGACCGCGCGGCAGGCCTCCGGCGGCCCGGACGCATCGGCTACCCTGCCGGGACGGCCCCGCGCGGGCCGCGGAGGAGGCCCCCGTTGCTGCAGTCGCTCGCCCGCCGCCTGCCGTTCTACTACGGCTGGCTCTGCGTGGCCGTGGTCTTCGTGTCGATGGCGATCGCCGTCAACGCGCGCACCGCGTTCTCGCTGCTCTATCCGCCGATCCTCGACGAGTTCGGCTGGGACCGGGCCGTGACCGCAGGCGTCTTCTCGTTCGGCTTCCTGGTCTCGGCGGTGATGAGCCCGCTGTCGGGCCGCGCGATGGACGCGAAGGGCCCGCACGTGGTCTGCGTGGTGGGCGCGCTCTTCACCGGCTGCGGGCTGCTGCTGGCCACCGTCACGCAGGCGCCGTGGCAGCTCTACCTGACGCTGGGCGCGCTGGTGGGCGCGGGCAGCGTGATCCTCGGCTACTCGGGGCAGGCGCTGTGGCTGCCGGCCTGGTTCGTGAAGCGGCGCGGGTTCGCGATGAGCGTGGCCTTCGCCGGCGTGGGCGTGGGCTCGATCCTGCTGCTGCCGCTGATGCAGACGACGATCGAGCACGCCGGCTGGCGGACGGCCTGCATCGGGCTGGGCACGGTGGCGCTGGTGCTGCTGGTGCCCTTGAACCTGCTGCTGCGCCGCCGACCCGAGGACCTCGGGCTGCGGCCCGACGGCGACGCCGCGCCGCTGGCGGGGGCCGGCCCCGCGCGGCGCTCCAACGTGGTCGATGCGGCCTGGGCCGCGACCGACTGGACGCTGGCGCGCGCGCTGCGCACCGCACGCTTCTGGTGGCTCGCGCTCGGCTACTTCAGCGGGCTCTTCGCCTGGTACCTCGTGCAGGTCCACCAGACCAAGTACCTGGTCGAGGTGGGCTTCACCACGACCGAGGCCGCGCTCGCGCTCGGCGCGGTGAGCCTGGCCGGCGTGCCCGGGCAGATCGCGCTCGGGCAGCTGTCGGACCGGATCGGCCGCGAGCCGGTCTGGGCGATCGGCAGCCTGGGCTTCGTGCTGACCTACGTCGCGCTGCTGCTGCTGCCCGGCTGGCCGAGCATGCCGCTGCTGTGGGCGATGGTGCTCGCGCAGGGCGTGCTGGGCTACGGCGTGACCTCGGTGTTCGGCGCGATCCCGGCCGAGATCTTCGAGGGGAAGCACTACGGCAGCATCTTCGGCTGCCTGTCGCTCGCGTCGATCGCGGGCGGCGCGCTCGGGCCCTTCGTGGGCGGGGCGGTGCACGACGCCACCGGCAGCTATGCGGCGGCGTTCTGGATCGCGATCGCGGTCTCGGGGCTGTCGATCGTGGCGATCTACAAGGCGGCGCCCGGGAAGGTGCGGGCGGTGGCGGGGCGGGTGGGGGCGGCGCAGCGGATCTGAGGGCGTCCGGGCGCCGCCGCGGGGCGGGACGTCGACGCGTCGCGGCCGGGCTCGGCGCGTCGCGGCCGGGCTCGGCGCGTCGCGCCCGGCCTGCTCAGAAGACCAGCGTCTCCCAGCCGGGGTCGAGCACGCGGTCGGCGA
>JBAXJZ010000751.1:0-1799 GCA_037137595.1 Burkholderiales bacterium
ACACGCTGCCCATCATGGTCGGCGTGGCGCTCGTCTGCTTCGCCCTCGTGCACCTCGCGCCGGGCGACCCGCTGGTCTCGGTGCTGCCGCCCGACGCGTCCGCCGAGCTTCAGGCGCAGATGCGCACGCTCTACGGCTTCGACCGGTCCTATCCCGAGCAGTTCGCGTCCTGGATCGGCCGCGCGGTCCAGGGCGACCTGGGCACCTCGATCGCCACCGGCCGCGCGGTCACCTCGGAGGTGATGCGTGCGGTGGGCAACACGCTGCTGCTGGCGAGCGTCGCCACCGGCATCGGCTTCTTCTTCGGCTGCCTGTTCGGCTTCGTCGCCGGCTACTTCCGCGACTCCTGGGCGGACAAGACGGCCTCGTTCCTGTCGGTGGTCGGCGTGAGCGTGCCCCACTACTGGCTGGGCATGGTCCTGGTGATCGTCTTCGCGGCGCAGCTGAACTGGCTCCCCGCGACCGGCGCCGGGCCCGGCGGTTCGTCGGACTGGCGCTGGGACTGGGAGCACGTGAAGCACCTGATCCTGCCGGCGATCACGATGAGCGTGATCCCGATGGGCATCATCTCGCGGACGGTACGGGCGCTTGTGGCCGACACGCTCGCGCAGGAGTTCGTCGTCGGCCTGCGCGCCAAGGGGCTGACCGACGTGGGTGTGTTCCGTCACGTCGTGAAGAACGTCGCGCCGACCGCGCTGGCGGTCATGGGCCTGCAGCTCGGCTACCTGCTGGGCGGCTCGATCCTGATCGAGACGGTGTTCTCCTGGCCGGGCACCGGCTTCCTGCTGAACAGCGCGATCTTCCAGCGCGACCTGCCCCTGCTGCAGGGAACGATCCTGGTGCTGGCGATGTTCTTCGTGCTGCTGAACCTGCTGGTCGACATCGTGCAGAGCACGCTCGATCCGCGGATCTCGAGGAGCTGACCGATGCTGAACGTGGCGGTCGACGCTTCGAAGGTGCCCGCGCCGGTGTTCGAGCGCGGGCCGGGCTACTGGACGAGCGTGCTGCGCCGGTTGCGGCGAGACCGGGTGGCGATGGTCGCGGCCGGTCTGGTCGGCGTGCTGCTGGTGCTCGCCTTCTTCGGTCCGTGGCTGGTGCCCGCGGACCCGTACAAGTCGTCGATGCTGAGCCGGCTCAAGCCGATCGGCACCGAGGGCTTCCCGCTCGGCACCGACGAGCTGGGCCGCGACATGCTGTCGCGGCTGATGGTGGGCGCGCGGCTGTCGCTGTTCATGGGCATCACGCCGGTGATCTGCGCGTTCGTCCTGGGCTCGGCGCTGGGCATCCTGGCCGGCTACGCGGGCGGCGCGATCAACACGACGATCATGCGCACGATCGACGTGTTCTACGCGTTCCCGTCGGTGCTGCTCGCGATCGCGCTGTCGGGCGCGCTGGGCGCCGGCATCTTCAACGCGCTGCTGTCGCTGACGATCGTGTTCGTGCCGCCGATCGCGCGGGTGGCCGAGAGCGTGACCACGCAGGTGAGGGGACGCGACTTCGTCGAGGCGGCGCGCGCCTCGGGCGCGGATGCGTTCACCATCGTCCGCGTGCACGTGCTCGGCAACGTGCTCGGACCGATCTTCGTCTATGCCACCAGCCTGATCGCGGTGTCGATGATCCTCGCCTCCGGCCTGTCGTTCCTCGGCCTGGGGGTGAAGCCCCCCGAGCCGGAATGGGGCCTGATGCTGAACACGCTGCGCACCGCGATCTACACGCAGCCCTGGGTGGCCGCGCTGCCGGGCGCGATGATCTTCATGACCTCGATCTCCTTCAACATGCTGTCCGACGGCCTGCGTTCG
>JBAXJZ010000752.1:0-1792 GCA_037137595.1 Burkholderiales bacterium
GCACGATGGCGCGCGGGCCGCCGCCGCGCGCATCGCCGAGGATGCGCGGGCGCGCCGGCTCGACGCGGTCGTCGACGCGCTCGTCGACCGCGGCCCCGCCTGAGCCGCGCACCGTCGCTGCGCCCGTCCCGTCCGGCGGACCCGGCGAGACCGGCCGCGCCCCGTCCCGTCCGGCGGATCCGTCGGGACCGTCCGCGCCCCATCGGTCCGATCCGCGCCGTGACCCGATTGACCGCGCCGGGCCGCGGGACCGAGACTGCCCGTCCTCCCCGCCGCCGGCCCGATCGCGCCATGACCCGTCTCTTCACCGCGTGCCTCGGCACCGAGACCAACTCGTTCTCGCCGATCCCCACCGGCCGCTCGGTCTTCGAGGGCACGATGCTCGTGCGCGGCGGCGCGCACGGCGACACGCCCGGTCTCTTCGCGCTGCCGCTGGTGCTGTGGCGCGACCGCGCGCGGGCGCTCGGCTGGGAGGTCGTCGAGGGGCTGGCCGCGTTCGCGCAGCCGGCGGGCGACACCACGCGCGCCACCTTCGAGACGCTGCGCGACGAGATCCTCGACGGCCTGCGCGCGGCGATGCCGGTCGACGCGGTGATGCTCAACCTGCACGGCGCGATGATCGCCGACGGCTACCCCGACGCCGAGGGCGACCTGCTCGCGCGGGTGCGGGCCGTCGTCGGCCCGTCGGTGCCGATCGCGATCGAGCTCGACCTGCACTGCCACCTCACCGCGCTGAAGGTCGCGAGCGCCGACATCGCGGTGATCTTCAAGGAATACCCGCACGTCGACATCGTCGACCGCGCGGCCGAGGTCTTCGAGCTGCTGCGCGCGACGCTCGAAGGACGGGTGCGGCCGGTGATGGCGCTGCACGACTGCGCGATGCTCGGCATCTACCCGACCACCGCCGAACCGATGACGACGATCGTCGCGGAGATGGCAGCGACCGAGCGCGAGCCCGGCGTGCTGTCGGTCTCGCTCGGCCACGGCTTCCCGTGGGGCGACACGCCGGAGGTCGGCACGCGCACGCTGGTCGTCGCCGACGGCGACGCGGCGCTCGCCGCGCGGCACGCGGCCGCGCTCGCCGAGCGCGTCTGGGCCGCACGCGACGCGATCGTGCCGCCGTTCCTGTCGATCGACGCGGCGATCGACCGCGTGCTCGCGGCCGGCCCCGGCGAGCGCCCGTTCGTGCTCGCCGACACCGCCGACAACCCCGGCATCGGCGCGGCCGGCGACTCGACCTTCGTGCTGCGCCGGCTCGTGGAGCGCGGCGTGGGTGGCGCGGCGCTGTCGCCGCTGTGGGATCCGGTCGCGGTGCAGCTCGCGTTCGACGCGGGCGAGGGCGCGTCGCTCGACATGCGGATCGGCGGCAAGCTCGGGCCGGGCTCGGGCGACGCGCTCGATGCGCGCGTGACGGTGAAGGCGCTGCGCGCGTCGGGCACGCAGCCCTTCGGCGGATCGCTCGCGCCGCTGGGGCGGATGGCCTGGCTGCGGATCGGTGCGCCCGACGACGATGCGCGGGCGATCGACGTGGTCGTCAACGACTACCGGATCCAGACCTTCCATCCCGACTGCTTCGCGCAGGCCGGCATCGACCCGATGCGCCCGCGCCTGCTGGTGGTCAAGTCCACGCAGCACTTCCACGCCGGCTTCGCGCCGATCGCCCGCGAGATCCTCTACCTGTCGGCGCCGGGCTCGGGCTCGATGGACATGGCCGCGCTCGCGCACCGGCGCGTGACGCGCCCGCTGTGGCCGCGCGTGGCGCAGCCGCCGCGCGGGCCGGTGGCCCTGCCGG
>JBAXJZ010000753.1:0-1792 GCA_037137595.1 Burkholderiales bacterium
CGACTGATTTACGACTCAGAGACATGATCCGAGTCGTGATCGTCGACGACCACGTGCTGATCCGGCGCGGGCTGAAGGACGCCCTCGACGAGGCGGGCGACATCCGCGTCGTCGGCGAGGCGGGCGACTACGGCGAGCTGCGCCAGCTGCTGCGCGACACGCCCTTCGACGTGCTGCTGCTCGACATCAACCTGCCCGGGCGCAGCGGGCTCGACGTGCTGCACTCGCTCGCCGAGGACACGCAGCGCATCCGCGTGCTGGTGCTGACGATGTACCCCGAGGACCAGTATGCGATCCGCGCGCTGAAGGCCGGCGCGATGGGCTACCTGAACAAGTCGGCCGAGCCGGCGCAGATCGTCACGGCCATCCGCACGCTGCACGCGGGGCGCAAGTACATCACGCCGGAGATCGCCGAGGCGCTCGCGACGCGCCTGTCGGTCGACGACGCCGAGAAGCCCCACGAACGCCTGTCGGACCGCGAGTTCCAGACGCTGGTGCGGCTCGCCTCCGGGCAGCGGCTGTCCGACATCGCGACCGAGCTGTCGCTGTCGCCGAAGACCGTCTCGGTCTATCGCGCGCGGGTGCTCGAGAAGCTCTCGATGCAGTCGAACGCGGACCTGACGGCGTATTGCCTGCGGAACGGGTTGATCGACTGATTCAGCCGCCGCTCGGCGGAATCCCGTCCGGGACGCACCCGGGCGCCGCGAGTACGCTGCGCCCGGATCAGGCGATCGCAACGCAGTTCTTCCCTGCATTCTTCGCCTGATACATCGCGTCGTCCGCCCGCACGATCGCCGATTCGATCGTGTCGGCGGCATCCACCCGGGTCGTGCCGGCCGAGAAGGTGATGAACAGCTGCTTCGACTCGTAGAGGTAGACCTCGCGGGTCAGCTCGCGCTGGACGCGCACCAGCAGCTCGCGGGCCTGCACATCGGTCATCCCGGGCAGCAGGATCACGAACTCCTCGCCGCCGTAGCGCGCCACCGTGTCGCCGGGGCGGACCTTGGCCTGCAGCAGCCGAGCGAGGTGCCGCAGCGCGCCGTCGCCGGCCTGGTGGCCGAGCGCGTCGTTGACCTTCTTGAAGTCGTCGATGTCGAGCAGCCCGATCGCCAGCGGATCGCCGGTGCGGCGCAGGTCGATCATCGCCCGCTCGAACGCGCGTTCGAGACCGGCGCGGTTCGCGGTGCGGGTCAGGTGATCGGTCAGCAGCCGCTCGCTGGCCTGCGCGAGCTCGCGCTCCAGACGTTCGACCTCGCTCTCGAGCGCGACCGCCCGCGACGAGCGCTCGTCGAGGCTGCGCCGCGCGTCGTCGAAGGTCTGGTGGACCGCGGTGGTATCGGTGATCAGCCCGCGGACGCGGTCGGCGATGCTCTCGAGCGAGTCGGCGTCCGAGATCGCCCGCAGGTGGTCGGACAGCACGTCGCCGTAGCCGGCCGCCCGGGAGCCGAGCGCGGTCATCTGCTGGACCAGGTGCGGCAGCATCTCGCGCAGCGACGAGACCGCGTCGCGGCGGCTGCGCGAGATCGACTGCTGGGTCACCAGCGCCTGCTGCAGCAGCGAGCGCGCGGCCGCCAGCGTGCGCCGGTCCGAGCCGTCGCGGACGGCGTCGCGCACCGTGGTCACCTGCGACTGGATCCAGCTCCCCTCGTCCGAGATCGCCTCGAAGCTCGAGCACAGGGCCATCACGATCTCGGCCAGCTCGGCGTTCACCTTGCGGGTGCGGGCGAGCTCGCGCTCGACGGCCAGTCGCGCGCGGGCCGCCTCGTCGAGGGCGTCGCCGGCGGGCGCGGGC
>JBAXJZ010000754.1:0-1787 GCA_037137595.1 Burkholderiales bacterium
GATGCTGGTCGCGTCAGACTGTGCGCGGCCGGCGGCGCCGTCGCCGCTGCCGCTGGGCAACGAGCCTCTGCGCTCCGTGGTCGGGCGGCCCACCGCGACCTCGGCCGCACGGGCGCAGCAGCGCGACCTCGCGCTGCTGCTCGCGCTCGCGCAAGGCGCCGCGGTCACCTGTCGCACCGATCCCGGCGACGGCACGCGGCCGAGCCCGTGGATCGAACGGCTGCATGCGATGACCCACGAGACGCGCCTGGCCGAGACCCACGACGAGCCGGGCCGGCCACGCGCGATCGATGCGCGTCCGGCCGCGCGGCCCGCGCTGCCCTTCGGCCCGCTGCCGGCGCGCGTCGCGGTCGGCGGCATCGAGCGCCTGGTCGCCTGCCCGTTCCGCTTCCTCGCGCAGGACGGCTGGCGGCTGCGCGAACCCGACGAGCCGGTCGACGTGCCCGGCGTGCGCGAGCGCGGCCAGCTGGTCCACGCGATCCTCGAACGCTTCCATCGCGATGCCCGCGAGCGCGGACTGCGCTTCGATGCGGCGGGTCGCGACACGCTGTGCACGCTGCTGGTCGACACCACCGAGACGGCCGCCGCGCGCGAGCTCGCCCGGGGCGGCGGCGCGCTCGGCGAGATCGCCGAATGGCGTGCGACGCTGGAGGGTTACCTGGACTGGGCGATCGCCGACGCCGCCCTCGGCTGGGTGTGGACCGACGGCGAACGGCCCGGCGCGATCGAGGTCCGCTGGCCCGGCCCCGGCGGCGAGCGCACGCTGCGGATCGAGGGTCGGCTCGACCGCCTCGACGACGGCCCCGGCGGGCGTCGCGTCGTCGACTACAAGCTGGGCGAACCGGGACGGCTGCGCCGCATCGCCGCGGATCCTGCACAGGCCGCGCAGCTCGCGCTCTACGCGTGGATCGCGGGCGACGAGGCCGAGGTGGCCGAGAGCGGCTACCTGTCGCTGCGGCGGGACGGCGTGAAGTGGGTGCCGCTCGGACGGCCCGCGTCCGAGGTCGTCGCCGACTGGCGCGAGCGGCTGCCCGCCGTGCTCGCGCGCATCGAGACCGGCGAGTCCATCGTCGCCTCGGGCGCGGCCTGCGACCACTGCGCGAGCCGCGGCCTGTGCCGCAAGGGGCACTGGTCGTGACCGGCGCGCTGCGCTTCTCGCTCGACGGCCGTCCGGTCGACGCCGACGCGTTCCGGCTCGCCGCGATCGACCCGGCGGCGAGCGTGGTCGTCGATGCCTGCGCCGGCAGCGGCAAGACGACGCTGCTGGTCACGCGGGTCGTGCGCGCGCTGCTCGACGGCGCGGCGCCCGACGAGATCCTCGCGGTGACCTTCACGCGGCTGGCCTCGCACGAGATGCACGAGCGGCTGGTGAAGGAGCTGCGCCGGCTCGCGCTGCTCGACGACGCGGAGCTGCACGAGTCGCTCGCGCGCTGGTACGGCCTCGGCGAGGCGGGCGCCGACGCGGCGCTCGCGCGGGCGCGCGGGCTCTACGAGTCGGTCCTCTGCCATCCGCGCGGGCCGGAGATCACCACCTTCCACCGCTGGTTCCGCACGCTCGCGTCGATCGGGCCGCTGTCGGGCGCGTCGGGCGAGGGGCGCGAGCTGACCGAGGACGGGGCCGCGCTGCTGCAGCAGGCCTGGTTCGAATGGCTCGATGCGCTGCGCGCACCGGGCCGCGAGACGCTGCGGGCCGACCTCGAGATGCTGGTGGCGGCGATCGGCCTGCACGGCGCACGCACCTGCCTCGTCTCGATGGTCGCGCAGCGGACCGACTGGGCCGTCGCGAT
>JBAXJZ010000755.1:0-1782 GCA_037137595.1 Burkholderiales bacterium
GGCGCCTCCGCCGCGGCCGCCCAGCCGTCGCGCGCCGCCGGCGCGCGCCCGGTCCGCGCACCGCGCGGCACCACGCTGAACGCCCGCAGCTGGCTCGCCGAGGCGCCGCTGCGGATGCTGATGAACAACCTCGACCCCGAGGTCGCCGAGAACCCGGACGAGCTGGTGGTCTACGGCGGCATCGGTCGCGCCGCGCGCGACTGGGCGTCCTTCGACGCGATCGTCGCGACGCTGAAGCGCCTGGGCGACGACGAGTCGCTGCTGATCCAGTCGGGCAAGCCGGTCGGCGTGTTCCGCAGCCATCCCGACGCGCCGCGCGTGCTGATCGCCAACTCCAACCTCGTCGGCAAGTGGGCCGACTGGTCGCACTTCGACGAGCTCGATCGGCGCGGCCTGATGATGTACGGCCAGATGACCGCGGGCTCGTGGATCTACATCGGCTCGCAGGGCATCGTGCAGGGCACCTACGAGACCTTCGTCGAGCTCGGCCGCCAGCACTACGGCGGCGACTGGCGCGGCCGCTGGATCCTCACCGCCGGCCTGGGCGGCATGGGCGGCGCGCAGCCGCTCGCGGCCGTGCTGGCCGGCGCGTCGTGCGTGGTCGTCGAATGCCAGCAGTCGCGGATCGACATGCGGCTGCGCACCCGCTACCTCGACGTGCAGGCGAAGGACATCGACGACGCGCTCGCGAAGATCGCCGCCGCGCACGCCGAGGGCCGGGCGATCTCGGTCGGCCTGCTGGGCAACGCCGCCGAACTGCTGCCGCAGTGGGTCGCCCGCGGCATCCGGCCCGACGCGGTCACCGACCAGACCTCGGCGCACGACCTGGTCAACGGTTACCTGCCCGCGGGCTGGAGCGAGGCGCGCTGGTGGCAGGTGCGCCGCGAGGGCACCGAGGCCGAGCGGCGCGAGCTGACCGACGCGGCCCGCGCGTCCTGCGCGACCCACGTGCGGGCGATGCTCGCCTGGCACGACCGGGGCGTGCCCACGATCGACTACGGCAACAACATCCGCCAGGTCGCGAAGGACGCGGGCGTCGAGCGCGCGTTCGACTACCCCGGCTTCGTGCCGGCCTGCATCCGGCCGCTGTTCTGCCAGGGCAAGGGGCCGTTCCGCTGGGTCGCGCTGTCGGGCGATCCCGAGGACATCTGGAAGACCGACGCGAAGGTGAAGGAACTCTTCCCCGAGGACCGGCACCTGCACGCGTGGCTCGACGCCGCGCGCGAGCGCATCGCGTTCCAGGGGCTGCCCGCGCGCATCTGCTGGCTGGGCCTGGGCGAGCGCCACCGGGCGGGCCTCGCGTTCAACGAGATGGTCCGCCGCGGCGAGCTGAAGGCGCCGATCGTCATCGGCCGCGACCACCTCGACACCGGCTCGGTCGCGAGCCCGAACCGCGAGACCGAGGCGATGAAGGACGGCACCGACGCGGTCGCCGACTGGCCGCTGCTGAACGCGATGCTCAACGTCGCCGGCGGCGCGACCTGGGTGTCGATCCACCATGGCGGCGGCGTCGGCATCGGCTACTCGCAGCACTCGGGCGTGGTGATCGTCTGCGACGGCACGGAGGCCGCCGACCGGCGGATCGAGCGCGTGCTGTGGAACGACCCGGCCACCGGGGTGATGCGCCACGCGGACGCGGGCTACGCTGACGCGATCGACTGCGCGCGCGAGCGGGGGCTCGACCTGCCGATGATCGTGCCGCGCGGGTGAGGGTGCGTCCGCTCGGGCGCCCGCGCGCCGCCGGGCCGCGCGCGGGGCGGCGAAGCGCCCAGCGTCGCGCGG
>JBAXJZ010000756.1:0-1776 GCA_037137595.1 Burkholderiales bacterium
GTCGTCTACCTGCACATGTTCCGCGGCCTGATCTACGGCTCGTACCGCAAGCCGCGCGAGCTGATCTGGATCTTCGGCTGCCTGATCTTCCTGGTGCTGATGGCCGAGGCCTTCTTCGGCTACCTGCTCCCCTGGGGCCAGATGTCGTACTGGGGCGCGCAGGTCATCGTGAACCTGTTCTCGGCGATCCCCTTCATCGGGCCCGAGCTGTCGGTCTGGATCCGCGGCGACTACGTGGTCGGCGACGCGACGCTGAACCGCTTCTTCGCGTTCCACGTCATCGCGATCCCGCTGGTCCTGCTCGGCCTGGTGGTCGCGCACATCCTGGCGCTGCACGAGGTGGGCTCGAACAACCCCGACGGCGTCGAGATCAAGAAGCACAAGGACGCCCAGGGCCGCCCGCTCGACGGCATCCCGTTCCACCCGTACTACACCGTGCACGACATCCTCGGCGTGTCGGTGTTCCTGATGGTCTTCTCGGCGGTGATCTTCTTCGCGCCTGAGATGGGCGGCTACTTCCTGGAGTTCAACAACTTCATCCCGGCCGACCCGCTGAAGACCCCGCCGCACATCGCGCCGGTCTGGTACTTCACGCCGTACTACTCGATCCTGCGCGCGATCACGTCCGAGTTCCTGACCTTCGGCCTGACGCCGTTCCTGCTGGTCTGGCTGGCGGTGGTCTGGATGAGCAAGACCCGGCCGCTGTCGAAGCTGATCGCCACCGCGGCGGTGGGCGCGATGATCGTCGGCTTCTTCCTCTTCGACGCGAAGTTCTGGGGCGTCGTGGGCATGGGCGCCGGCGTGCTGGTGTTCTTCTCGCTGCCCTGGGTCGACAACAGCCCCGTCAAGTCCATCCGCTACCGGCCGGGCTGGCACAAGTACGTGTACGCGCTGTTCGTCGTGGTCTTCGTCGTGCTCGGCTACTTCGGCGTGCAGGCGCCGTCGCTGGTCGGCGAGCGGATCTCCCAGGCGTGCACGCTGCTGTACCTCGCGTTCTTCATGTTCATGCCGTGGTGGAGCGCCATGGGCGAGCCCAAGCCGGTGCCCGAGCGCGTCACCTTCGCGCCGCACTGAGCCGAGCCGCCACGACAGGACCTTTTGCCATGAACCACTGGATCCAACGTCTCGTCGCCCGGTTCGCACCGGCCCTCGCCGCCGCCGCCCTCGTCGCGGCCCCGGTCGTCTCCCAGGCCGCGGGCGGCGGCTATCCGCTCGATCACTTCCCGAAAGAGAAGCTGACCGACCAGGCGGCGCTGCAGAACGGTGCGAAGCTGTTTGTCAACTACTGCCTGGGCTGCCACAGCGCGAACCTGATGCGCTACAACCGGCTCCAGGACATCGGCCTGACCGACGAGCAGATCAAGGACAACCTGATGTTCACCGGCCAGAAGGTCGGCGACCCGATGCGCATCGCGATGGCCCCGAACGACGCGAAGGGCTGGTTCGGCGCGCTGCCGCCGGACCTGTCGGTGACCGCACGTGCCCGCTCGTCGCACGACGGCTCGGGCTCGGACTGGCTCTACACCTACCTGCGCACCTACTACCGCGATTCCACCCGGGCCACCGGCTGGAACAACGCGGTGTTCCCCAACGTCGGCATGCCGCACGTGTTCTTCGAGCTGCAGGGCTCGCGCGGCGCGACGATCGAGGAGATCAAGAAGGGCGAGGGCCACGGCTTCGTGAAGACCGTGATCACCTTCGATCCGAGCGGTGCGCGCTCCGAGAAGACCGAGAAGATCGAGGGCGGCCATCCGCACGAGGGCACCACCGTCAAGC
>JBAXJZ010000757.1:0-1775 GCA_037137595.1 Burkholderiales bacterium
CCGTCCGGTGGGCGAACCGGCCGCGAGCGCCGCCGGCACCGCGGCCGCCTGGAGCACGCGTGGCGGCGGCACCGCGGGCACGCGCGCCACGCCGTCGGCGAGCTCGTCGTCGGTGACCATGCCGCGCTCGCGCAGCAGCTTCACCAGCGCCTCGAGCCAGATCCGGTAGTAGGTGAACGACAGGTACTGCGCGGGCGGCAGCGTCTCGCGCGCGTGGCGCGACTGGTCGAGGTTCCAGGCGCCCGAGGCGCCCATCGCGATGGTGAGCGCGAAGGCGCGCCGCTCCCAGGTGTCGTGGAACCAGGGCTCGTCGGCCTCGGGCACCACCGGCCCGAAGCCCTGCGTCCCGCCGAGATCCTGCGCGCCGTTCATGCCGCGGCCTCCTCGAGCGAGGCCGGGTCGCGGGCCAGGCCGGTGCCGATCATCGCGTCGCGCGTGACGAGCGACGCGAGCCGATCCTCGGTCCAGCCGTCGGTGCCCGCGGGACGCATCGGGATCACCAGGTAGCGCAGCTCGGCGGTGGAGTCCCAGACGCGGATCTCGGTGCCCTCGGGCAGCGCGGTGCCGAAGTCCGTCAGCACGCCGCGGGGGTCGATCACCGCGCGCGAGCGGTACGGGGCGGACTTGTACCAGGCCGGCGGCAGGCCGAGCACCGGCCACGGATAACACGAGCACAGCGTGCAGACGACGAGGTGATGGACGCCGGGCTCGCAGAAGAGCGCCACCATGTGCTCGCCCTGCCGGCCGCTGTAGCCGAGCTCGGCGATCGCGGCGGTGGCGTCGGCCCGCAGCCGCTCGGCATAGGCGGGATCGGCCCAGGCCTTCGCGACGACGCGTGCGCCGTTGTGCGGGCCGACCTTGTGCTCGTAGGTCTCGATCAGCACGTCGAGCGCGGCCGGGTCGACGTAGCCCTTGTCGACGAGCAGGGTCTCGAGCGCGCGCACGCGAAGGTCCATCTCGGACAGCGTGCTGCCGTGGGGGTGGTTGCCTGACACCGGGTTCGTCCTCCTCGGCCGATCTTCGCACATAGAATCGCGCGATGCCCGGCTCCGCTCCGTCGTCGTCCAACGCCCCGCGCCCCGCGACCGCCGTCGCCGCGGGGGCACCGCCCACCGCCGAGATCGTCCTCGCCACGCTCAACGCACGCTGGACCCACGCGTCGCTCGGCCTGCGCTTCCTGCTCGCGAACCTGGGCGAGCTGGCGAGTCGCGCGCGGATCGAGGAGGCGACGATCGCCACGCCGATCGACGAGGTGGTGGCCCGCGTGCTCGCGGGTGCGCCGCGCGTCGTGGGCCTGGGCGTCTACATCTGGAACGTCGAGCGCACGACCGAGCTCGTGCAGGCGCTGCGCGCGGCCTCGCCGGCGCTGAAGATCGTGCTCGGCGGCCCGGAGGTGAGCCACGAGCTCGACGCGCAGGAGATCGTGCGGCTGGCCGACCATGTCGTCACCGGCCCCGGCGAACACGCGTTCGCCGCGCTCGCGCGGCAGCTGCTCGACGGTCCGCGCCCGCTGCAGAAGGTCGTGCACGGCGGCGAGCCCGACCCGCCGTCGCTCGCCCTGCCCTACGACCTCTACACCGAGGCCGACCTCGCGCACCGGCACCTGTACGTCGAGGCCTCGCGCGGCTGCCCGTTCCGGTGCGAGTTCTGCCTGTCGGCGCTCGACCGCACGGCCTGGCCCTTCGACCTCGACCGGCTGCTCGAGGCCCTCGCGCGGCTGCACGCGCGCGGCGCGCGGCGCTTCCGCTTCGTGGACCGCACCTTCAACCTGAAGG
>JBAXJZ010000758.1:0-1773 GCA_037137595.1 Burkholderiales bacterium
CCCGCGTGGCCGGCGCGGCCGATCCGCCTGGTCGTCGCCTATCCGTCGGGCGGGGTCAGCGACTCGGTGGCGCGGCTGCTCGCGCCGCGGCTCGCCGAGCGGCTGGGCACGACGGTCGTCGTGGAGAACAAGGGCGGCGCGGGCGCGAGCCTGGGGATCGACGCGGTGGCGAAGGCGCCGCCCGACGGCCACGTGCTGGGCTTCGCCGCGGTGAGCCCGCTGACGCTCAACCCGCACGTGATGAAGCTGCCCTACGACCCGCTCGCGGACGTGGTGCCGGTCTGCGCGGTGATGTACTCGCCGGTCTACCTGCTCGCCACGCCGGCCTTCACCGGCAGGACCTTCGCGGACGCGATCGCGCAGTCGCGCGCGAAGCCCGGGTCGCTGCGCCTCGCCACCTCGGGCATCGCGAGCGTGGGCCACCTGATCGTCGAGCACATCCGCGAACGCGCGAAGGTCGACATCGTGCACGTGCCCTACAAGGGCGGCGGCCAGGTGATCACCGACGCGGTGGGCGGGCAGTTCGAGCTCATGACGACGAACCCGAGCTCGGCGGTGAACCCGTTCGTCGCGAAGGGCGCGCTGCGGCTGCTCGCGGTGGCCGCGCCGAAGCGGCTCGACTCGCATCCGGACGTGCCGACGCTCGCCGAGCTCGGGCATCCGGATGCGAACCTGACGTCGACATTCGGGCTCTTCGCCGCATCGGCCGTACCTGCGCCGATCGTCCAGCGGGTGGCGGACGAGGTGTCCAGGCTGCTCGCCCAGCCGGACCTCCGCCAGAAGCTCGTCGACTTCGACAACGTGCCCGCGCCGATGGGGCCGGCGGAGTTCGGGCAGCTCGTGCGGCGGGAGCACGAGGCGAACGCGCGGATCGTGAAGGCGGCGGGGATCCGGGGCGAGTGATCAGATCTGCACCCGTGTCCCCAGCTCCACCACCGCGTTGTCCGGCAGGTCGAAGAAGTCGGCCGCGCCGGTGGCGTTGCGCGACATCGCCGCGAACAGCCGCTCGCGCCAGTCCGCCATGCCGCTGCCCGGCCTGGGCACCACCGTTTCGCGGCTGAGGAACCAGCTGGTCTCGAAGAGCGGCACCCGCAGGCCGCATGCGGCGATGGCGCCGAGCGCCGCCGGCACGTCGGGCCGGTCCATGAAGCCGTAGCGCAGCGTGACCCGCCAGAAGCCGCGGCCGAGCGGCTCTACCTCGGCGCGCTCGGCCGCCGGGATCCACGGCACCTCGCGGAACACCACGGTGAGGATCACGTTCGTCTCGTGCAGCACCTGGTAGTGCTTCAGGTTGTGCAGCAGCGCCTTGGGCACGGTGGTGGGGTCGGCCACCGGATAGACCGCGGTGCGTTCGGCGCGCGCGATGCCCTCGGTGTGGAGCGTGTCGACGAAGTCCTTCAGCGACACGCCCTCGCGGCGGATCGCCGACAGCAGCAGCGCGCGGCCGGCCGCCCAGGTGGTCATCAGGACGAAGAGCGCGGCGCCCAGCGCGAGCGGGAACCAGCCGCCGTCGAGGAGCTTGGTGGCGCAGCCGGCGAAGAGCACGAGGTCCACCGCGAGGAACAGCACGGTGGCCGGGACGGCGACCGCTGCCGGCAGGCGCCAGCCGTCCCGGATCACGAACCACGTGAGGATCGTGGTGATGACCATCGTCAGCGTGACCGCGATCCCGTAGGCACCGGCGAGTGCCGACGAACTGCCGAAGGCGAGCACCGACGCCACCACGCCCACGAGGAGTGCCGCGTTCACCGCCGGCATGTAGATCTGTCCGGA
>JBAXJZ010000759.1:0-1769 GCA_037137595.1 Burkholderiales bacterium
CGCTCGATGAAATCCCAGTCGTAGGTCACGCCCAGCCCCGGACCGGTCGGCACCGGCACGCGGCCGTCGTCGCCCAGCGCCGACTCCTGGTCGCTGTAGCCGCAGGCATAGACCGGCGGGATCAGGTTCGGCATGTCCGGACCCACGAGGGCCAGCTCGTACATGTGCGTGTTCCGGATCGCCGACACGCAGGCCCGGTGCGCCGGGCCGGGCGCGTGGACCTGCACGTCGATGCCCAGCGCCTCGGCGAGGTGCGCGCACTTCATCGCGCCGGTGATGCCGAGGTCGTACTCCGGGTCGATGTGGAACAGGTCGCAGGCGCCGGCGATCGCGTAGGCCGCCTTGCGCTCGGGGCCGCGCGCGTGCTCGGTGACCATCAGCGGCGTCCTGATCTTCTGGCGCAGGATCTGCGAGCCGGTCATCGAGACGCCCGAGTCGCGGTACGGGTCCTCGTACCAGAGCGCGCCGATCTCGTCGCAGACGTGGCCGAGCTTCAGCGCCTCCAGGTGCGTGCGGATCTCGCAGCCGGGGTCGTACATCACCTCGATCCGGTCCCCCACCGCCGCGCGGACCGCGCGCAGCGTCGCCGCCTCGCGCCGGACGTCGCCGTCGTGCCAGCCGTGGATCTTGAAGCCGGCGTAGCCGCGGTCGGCGCAGGCGCGCGCGTAGTCGGCGAAGGCCTGCGGCGAGTCGAGGCCGCCGGGCTCGTCCTGGCCGTGGTGCGTGCTCGCGTAGACCGGCAGCCGCCTGCGGTAGCCGCCCAGCATCGTCGAGATCGACATCCCGTACTTGCGGCCCACCAGGTCCCACAGCGCGATGTCGAGCGGGCCGTGGCCCATGCCGTCGTAGGCGCGCAGTTCGCGCTTGAGGTCGTCGTAGATGCCCTCGCGGTCCTCCGGGTCGCGGCCGAGCAGGTGGGGCGCGATCATGTTGGTCTGGCCCAGCGCGCTGTGCGTGCCCACCCAGTGGGTCACGTACTCGCCGGTCAGGCCGTCATCGGTGCGCAGCCGCACCGCGTAGCGCATCACCTTCAGCGACGCGCCCTTCTGGTACTGCAGGTTGCTCACGCCCATCGCGGCGTGGGCACCCAGGCCGAGGTCCGGAACCTCGAAGGTGAACGGGACCACCCGCACTTCGGTGATGCGCGACACGCTGTCTCCTCGTCGTCGTGTTCGGTCGGTGCCCGCGGCGTGCCGGAAAGCGGCGCGGCGGCGGCGTCCGACGTTGTAGCGCGTGCCTCCCGGACCGACAATGTTGTTCGATATCGAACAACGCGGTTGCCGCCCATGGAACTCGCTGAACCGGCCGCGCGGGGCACCCCGCCCGGCACGCCCCGATGAGCTCGCTCGAGAAGGGCCTGCGGGCGCTCGCGCTGCTGTCGCCCGACCGGCCCCGGCTGCGGGTCTCGGAGGTCGCCGAGGCGCTGGGCATCCCGAAGAGCTCGGCCTCGCGGATGCTCGCCACGCTCGACCGGCACGGCTTCCTCGAGCGCGGTGCGCGTCACGCCGGCTTCGAGGCCGGCTTCGAGCTGCAGCGGGTCTGCAGCATGTAGCGCGGCGGTGCCGCGGTGGCCGAGATGGCCGCCGAGGCGCGGCAGGGGCTGGTCGCCCGACACCCGGTCAGCGGCTACCTCGCCTACCTCGCCGCCCTCGAGACGATCATCGTCCGCGTCCGCGAGAGCCCGACGCCGGTCCGGCACGTGATCACAGAGGGCACGCGGCTGCCGGGCTTCGTCACCGCGATCGGCAAGGGGCTCCTGATGCGGCTCG
>JBAXJZ010000760.1:0-1766 GCA_037137595.1 Burkholderiales bacterium
GAGCCGGCGTTCGAGCCGGCGCCGGCGCCCGAGGACGCCGCGCGGCGCGCGGCCGCGTCGAAGCGACCCTGAGCGGGACCGGACCGGCGGGTCAGCGCCCGCCGTACCGGCGGGCCATCGCGTCGACCGTCTCGCGGAACCCGGCGACGGTCGAGCGCACGATGTCGTCGACCGTCTCCACCGACTCGATGCGCCCGCAGACCTGGCCGGTGAGCGGCACCGCGGCCTCCATGTCGCCGCCGAAGTAGAGGTCCTTCACGCGTGCGAACTCGCCGCGCACGCCGCCCTCGGGGATCGCCTGCTCGAGGCGCGACGTGCGCTCGGTGCGCAGCGCGCGCAGCGCCGGGCCCGGCCCCGCGCGGTTGAGGAAGACGGTGTCGGTCTCGGCGGCGCCCACGATCGCGCGCTTCCAGGCGTCATGGACCGGCGACTCGGCCGCCGACAGCATCCGCGTGCCCATCTGCACGCCCTCGGCGCCCAGCGCGAAGGCCGCGGCCATCGAGGGCCCGTCGCAGAAGCCGCCGGCCGCGATCACCGGCACGTCCACCTTCGAGCAGACCAGCGGCAGCAGCACCATCGAGGCCACCTCGCGCGGGTTCTTGAAGCCCCCGCCCTCGCCGCCCTCGACGATCAGCCCGTCGACGCCCGCCTCCACCGCCTTCAGCGCCCCCTTGAGCGTGGGCACGACGTGGAAGACGATGAGCCCCGCCTCCTTCAGCTCCGCGCAGTAGCGCGACGGATCGCCGGCCGACGTGGTCACGAAGCGCACGCCCTCGTCCACGACGAATCGCACGATGTCCGGGTCTCGGACGTAGGCGAGCGCGATGTTCACGCCGAAGGGCCGGTCGGTCAGCGTGCGCATGAGCCGGATCTCGTCGCGGATCGCGTCGAGCTCGCCCGACGAGGTCTCGATGATCCCCATGCCGCCGGCGTTCGAGACGGCGGAGGCGAGCTTCGCCCGCGCGATCCAGCCCATCGGCGCCTGCACGATCGGGTAGCGGACGCCGAGCAGCCGGGTCACGCGGTTGTCGATGCGGTCGTCCACGTCCGCCCCCTCAATCGACCTTCGCGCCCGAGATCTTCACGACCTCGCGCCACTTCACGGTCTCGGCCGCGATGTGCTTCGCGAGGTCGGCCGGCGTGCCGCCGACGGCCTCGGCGCCGAGGCCGCGGAAGCGCTCGACGATGTCGGGCCGCTTCACGATGCGGTCGACCTCGGCCGACACGCGCTGCACGATCGCGTCGGGGGTGCCGCGCGGCGCCACCAGCACGAACCACGACTCGGCCTCGTAGCCGGGCAGCGTCGCGGCGATCGGCTTCACGTCGGGCAGCTGTCCGTTCGGCGTCGTCGAGGTCACGCCCAGCGCGAGCAGGCGACCGGCCCTGATGTGCGGCATCGCCGACGGCAGGTTGTCGATCGCCATGTCGATCTGCCCGCCGAGCAGGTCCTGCAGCATCGGCGCGCTGCCGCGGTACGGGATGTGCGTGACGAACACCTTCGCGCGGGTCTTGAACAGCTCGGTGGAGAGCTGGCCGGTCGAGCCGTTGCCGGGGCTGCCGTAGGTGAGCTTGCCGGGCCGGGACTTCGCGAGCGCGATCAGTTCGCCGATGGTCTTCACGCCGAGCGAGGGCGGCACGATCAGCACGTTCGGCACGCGGACCACGTAGGACACCGGGACCAGGTCCTTCTCGGTGTCGTAGGGCATCTTCGGGTACAGGAACTGGTTGATGGCCTGCGTGCCGGGCGTGCCCATCAGGAAGGTGTA
>JBAXJZ010000761.1:0-1763 GCA_037137595.1 Burkholderiales bacterium
GTGCTCGGCGATCTGCTCGTAGTCGCGCGGACTGCGGTCGCCGTGGTAGGTGTCGAGGCCCTCGCGGACGTGGATCAGCGTCGCCTCGACGGCGGTCTCGCGGGCCAGGCGGGCGGCGGCCTGGATCGCGCGCATCGACGCGTCGGATCCGTCGACGGGAATCAGCAGCTTGAGCATCGGGGTCTCCGGACGGCGCCGCGACACCAAGCCGGCGTCAGGCCGGGCCGTCGAGGAGATCGTCGCGCCGACCGCGGCGGGCCGCGTTGACCGGGGTCAATCGGGCGCGCGTCAGCCGCGCAGCGTGCGGCCCCCGAGCACCTCGGCGTTGACGTTGCCGTGGCCGACCGATCCCGGCACGTCGAAGGTCACGCGCCGGTTCACCCGACGGTGCGGCCAGTAGTCGGCCAGCGCGTAGTGCTGGGTGCTGCGGTTGTCCCAGATCGCGATGCCGTCGCGCTCCCAGCGGTGGTGGACGGTGAACTCGGGACGCCGGATCCAGTCGTGCAGGAACGCCAACATGCCCTCGCTCTCGCGGTAGTCCACGCCGTCGATGCGACGGGTGAAGGTGGCGTTGACGTAGAGGCACCTGCGGCCGGTGTCGGGATGCACGAGCACGACCGGATGCGAGACCGGCGGATAGCGGCGGATCGCGGCGAGCAGCGCGTCCTCGCCGCGCCGGCCGACCGCGTCGCGAAAGCCGGTGTGCTCCCACGAATGTGTGGCGGTGAGCCCCTCGAGATAGGTCCGCAGGCCCGGCGACAGCGCGGCGAAGGCCTTGCTGGTGCTGAGCCAGCAGGTGTCGCCGCCGTGTGGCGGAGTCTCGACGATCTGGATCGCGGTGCCCATCGGCGGGTTCGCGAGCCAGGTGAGGTCGGTGTGCCAGTGGTCGATGCCGGGCGGGCGCTCGGCGTCGTTGACGATCATCTCCATGCCCGGCACCTCGGGATGGCGCTCGAAGAACGAGCCGCCCGAGACCGGACCGAAGACCTCGGCGAGCGCGACGTGGCGCTCGGGGGTCAGCGCCTGCGGCGCGAAGAAGATCACCTCGAACTCGGCGAGCGCGCGCCGCAGCTCGGCGGCGGTGGGCGCGTCGATCGGGCGGCTCAGGTCGACGCCGTCGATCCAGGCGGCGAAGCCGGGCAGGCGCGGCCGCGGGACGATGCGTTCGTACCGCGGCGCGGCGGTATCGGTCGGGGCGTTCATCGGGTCTCCTCCCTTCGTCGCGGTCTTCGCCGCGGGTCTGCGTTCCGGGACGGGCGCGGGGCGCACGGGCCGGTTCCGGACCTTGCCTCGCCGCCGCCCGGTCGGGCACGCGGCGGCAGACCCGGTGGCCGTCCCGCCTGCGCAGGACCGGCCGCCGCGACGGTCCGTCCCGCCGAGTATAGCCACGCCATCCGGGCACGGACCCTGACCGCCACCGCCGCCGCGGTGACGTGACTGGAGGTCGGACATCAAGGTCGGGTGGCGGGCGCGGCGACCCGCGCCGCGCGTACGCCGACCAGGATCCCCGCGGTCACCAGCGCGAGCCCCGCGACGAGGTTCACGCCCAGCGGCTCGCCGAGCGCCGCGACCGCGACCAGCGCCGACAGGCCGGGCACCAGCGCGGTCAGCATCGTGCTGCGCACCGGCCCGAACGCGCGGACCATCGTCGCGAAGGTGATGCCGGACACCACGACCGAGCCCACGCCCTGCCAGGCGGCCTGGAACAGCATCTCGCCGATCGGCGCGGTGGCCAGACGGCTCTCGATCGCGCCAGTCGCGGC
>JBAXJZ010000762.1:0-1758 GCA_037137595.1 Burkholderiales bacterium
GGCGGCGGCGCCGGCCGCGGCGGTCGCGCCGGCGGCCGTCGCCAAGCCCGAGGCGGCGAAGCTCTACTTCGAGACCGGCGCCATCGCGCTGCCCTCGGACGCCGGCACGTCGCTCGCGAAGATCGTGGAATGGGCCAAGGCCTCGCCGGATGCGAAACTCTCGATCTCCGGGTTCCACGACAGCACGGGCAACCCGGAGCAGAACGCGGAGCTCGCGAAGAACCGCGCGAAGATCGTGCTCGACGTGCTGACCGCCGCGGGCGTGCCCGCCGATCGCGTCACGCTGCAGAAGCCGCAGCAGATGGACGGCGGCGACGGCCGCGAGGCGCGTCGGGTCGAGGTCAATCCCGCGCAGTGACCGGGCGGGCCCGATCCCAGCGACACCCCTGAAGGAACCTCGATGCAGTTCAAGGACACCGTTGTCATCGTCACCGGCGGCGCCTCCGGCCTCGGCGGCGCCACCGCCGACGCCATCGTCGCCGGCGGCGGCAAGGTCGTGATCGCCGACGTCAACGCGGCGCTCGGCGACGAGAAGGTCCGCGCGCTCGGCGCGGCCGCGAAGTTCGTCAAGTGCGACGTGACCGCCGAGGCCGACGGCCAGGCGGTCGTCGAGGCCGCCACCGCGTTCGGCACCCTGCGCGGCCTCGTCAACTGCGCCGGCATCGGCACGCCAGGCAAGACCGTCGGCAAGGACGGCCCGATGAGGCTCGCGGACTTCACGCGGGTGATCAACGTGAACCTGATCGGCACCTTCAACATGATCCGGCTCGCCGCGGCCGCGATGGTGAAGAACACGCCGACCGCCGACGGCGAGCGCGGCGTGATCGTCAACACCGCGTCGGTCGCGGCCTTCGACGGCCAGATCGGCCAGGCGGCCTACTCGGCCTCCAAGGGCGGCATCGTCGGGATGACGCTGCCCATCGCCCGCGACCTCGCGCGCGACGGCGTCCGGGTCGTGACGATCGCCCCCGGCCTGTTCCTCACGCCGCTGCTGCTCGGGCTGCCGCAGGAGGCGCAGGACTCGCTGGGCAAGCAGGTGCCCTTCCCGTCGCGGCTGGGCCGCCCGCCCGAGTACGCGCAGCTCGTGCAGCAGATCTTCGAGAACACGATGCTGAACGGCGAGACGATCCGCCTCGACGGCGCGATCCGGATGGCGCCGCGCTGAGCGGCTGGCCGGCGCGGCGAGCCGCCGCGTCGCCTTCCCGAAGCGGTCGCCCCCGGGCGGCCGCTTTTTTTTGCGACGATGTCGATCGGGGCCTCGCTCGCGCATCGAAGGGTCAGGAAGCGGCGCAGACGCCGCTCCCGCCGGACGGCCAGGATGCCGACGGCCCCTCGTTCACGACCGACACGGAGCCCGACCATGCAGTACATGCTGATCTTCAAGGAAACCGCCGACGAACTCGCCCGCCGCGAGGACCCCGCGTCCGCGCCCGAGTACTGGGGCGCGTGGACCGCCTACGTCGGAGCGCTCGCCGGCTCGGGCGCCGTGGTCTCGGGCAACGCCCTGCAGCCGCCGCGCACCGCCGCGCTCGTGCGGGTGGTCGACGGCGTGCGCCACGTGCAGGACGGCCCGTTCGCCGACACGCACGAGCACCTCGGCGGCTACTTCATCATCGAGGTGCCCGGTCTCGACGCGGCGCTCGACTGGGCGGCGCGCGCGCCCTGCGCGTCGGCCGGCTCGGTCGAGGTGCGGCCGGTGCTGCCGCCGATGGCGCCGCCCGCGGCCGCGTGAGCGACGTGCCCCGCGCGCCGGCGGCC
>JBAXJZ010000763.1:0-1754 GCA_037137595.1 Burkholderiales bacterium
GCAGCGTGACGATCGGCACCGGCACGCCGGCCCCCGGCGTCCAGGGCTCGACCCCGCCGCGGCGGACCTCGGTCACGCCCGGCCTGTGGACCCAGTACACCTTCAGCGACAACATCGACCTGCGCGGCCGGGGCCAGGAAACCAAGGGGTGGCTGCTCGAGGTCTCGCCCTTCGTGCAGGTCGACCTGAACTCGCCGCGCGCGGTGGGCTCGGTGTTCTACGCGGCCCGCGGCCTGGTCTACGGCGGCGACACCACGCGCGACAACGAGATCCGCAACGACCTGCGCGCCAGCGCCGACTTCCGGCTCACCGACCAGGCGCTGCGGCTGTCGACCCAGGCCTACGTGTTCGACGTGAACCGCACGCCGTTCGGCACCGCGTCCTTCGACCCGGGCGCCCGCTCGACGACCCGCACCACCTACAAGCGCTTCGACGTGTCGCCCTACGTGGTCGGCCGCGCCGGCGACTCCGACTACGAACTGCGCTATCGCGCCGCCTGGATCGACCCGGGCGCGGGCTTCATCCCGAACGTCTCGCAGGGCGTGTCCTACGCGGCCGGCACCCCGGCCGGTTCGGCGCGCGTGGGCTGGATCTTGCGCGGCGACGTCTCGCGCTACGCCTACGACAACGGCTTCAACTACAACGCCACCCTCGTCGAGGCGCTCGCGACCTGGTCGCCGACGCCGCTGCTGCGGCTGGGCGTGGGCGCGAACTACGCGGCCAACAGCGCGCTGGCCAACGCCGACGGCAAGACCAGCGGCTTCGGCCCGAGCGTGGGGCTCGACTGGCGTCCCGACCCGCGCACGCAGCTCGCCGCGCGCTGGTCGTCCACCTACTACTCGAACATCGTCGCGGTCGCGGCCGCCCACCAGACCGGCCGCGTGCGCGTGGGCCTGACGTACGACCGCGGCATCCGCGACGGCAACCAGTCGGGCCTCGTCTACTTCGACCCGTCGCGCGTGTTCGCGACGCCGGCCTCCAGCAATCCGGCGCTCGCCGCCGAGCGCGGGCAGGCCTTCGAGACGCTGACGACCGCCGGCCCGGTCTCGCGCGATCCGGCGCTCAGCGTCGGCGCGCCGCTCACCAGCGTCTCGACGCTCAGCCCGATCGTCGACGCCCAGGCCCTGGTCGCGTCGATGCAGATCGCCGCGCCGCGCACCGCGGTGCTGGTGACGGCCTACGTCAGCAACCAGCGTCCGGCGCTGCGCGTGCCGGGCTTCGAGAACGCCACGGACCTCGACACCTGGGGCGTGCAGGGCCGCTACGACTACCGGCTCGACGCGCGGACCACGGCGATCCTGATCGCCGCCTACCAGTCCGCGCAGTCCACGGCCACGGGCGCCGAGTCGACGCTGCTCGGCGGCTCGGTCGGCCTGCGCTACCAGCTCACCGCGCAGGCCGCGCTGCTCGGCACGCTGCGCACCGCGCGCCAGCGCGCGGTCTCGGGTCCCGCCGTCTCCTACGACGAGCACGCCGCGTCGGTCGCCGGCGAGTACCGGTTCTGACCGGTGTACGGCACGGGCGGCCGATGATCGGGCGGCTGGTCCGGCATGCGTTCAACTACGGGGCGGCGAGCGTGCTCGTCACGGTCGCCGGCCTCGTCACCTTCCCGATCGTCACGCGCGCGCTGACCGTCGCCGAATACGGCCAGCTGACGCTGATCTCGACGCTGCTCACGCTGTGGATCGGCGTCGCCAAGCTCGGCGTCCAGCATTCGTCGCTGCGGACCTGGCCGGAGGTCGAGTCCGGCCGGG
>JBAXJZ010000764.1:0-1752 GCA_037137595.1 Burkholderiales bacterium
GTGCGGGGCAAGGCCACGGGCAAGGACGTGCTCGCCACGACGATGGGCCTGTCGAAGAAGATCAAGAAGGTGGGCGTCGTCTCCGGTGTCTGCGACGGCTTCATCGGCAACCGCATGATCGAGCAGTACTCGCGCCAGGCGGGCTTCCTGCTGGAGGAGGGCTGCACGCCGCAGCAGGTCGACGGCGCGATCGAGCGCTTCGGCTTCGCGATGGGGCCGTTCCGGATGGGCGACCTCGCCGGCAACGACGTGGGCTGGTACATCCGCAAGCGCCGCTACCTCGAGAAGCCGAACCTGCGCTACAGCAAGACCGCGGACCTGCTCTGCGAGATGGGCCGCTACGGCCAGAAGACCTCGGCCGGCTGGTACGACTACAAGCCGGGCGACCGGACCGCGTACCCGTCCGAGGTCGTCGAGAAGATGCTGGTCGAGGAACGCGCGCGCCTGGGCGTGACGCCGCGGCAGGTCAGTGACGAGGAGATCGTCCACCGTCTGCTGTTCGCGATGGTCAACGAGGCGGCCTACATCCTCGAGGAAGGCATCGCGCTGCGCGCCTCGGACATCGACATCATCTACCTGACCGGCTACGGCTTCCCGCGCTACCGCGGCGGCCCGATGTTCTATGCGGACACCGTCGGCCTGCCGAAGGTCGTCGAGATCATGGCCGGGTTCGCCGCGAACCCGAACGCGGACCCGTCGTTCTGGAAGCCGGCGCCGCTGCTCGCGAAGCTGGCCGCCGAGGGCAAGCGCTTCAACGGCTGAACCGACCCCGCCACCGAACCGAATCCACTGGGAGCACTCCAATGCGTGAAGCAGTCATCGTCTCCACCGCCCGCACCGGTCTCGCGAAGTCCTGGCGCGGCTCGCTCAACATGACCCACGGCGCGACCATGGGCGGACACGCCGTGAAGGCCGCGCTCGAGCGCGCCGGCGTCGACGCCGCCGAGGTCGAGGACGTGATCATGGGCTGCGCGAACCCCGAGGGCGCGACAGGCTCGAACATCGCTCGCCAGATCGCGCTGGCGGCCGGCTGCCCGGTCACCGTCTCGGGCATGACCGTCAACCGCTTCTGCTCGTCGGGCCTGCAGACCATCGCCACCGCCGCGCAGCGGATCATGGCCGGCGAAGGCGACATCTACGTCGCCGGCGGCGTCGAATCGATCTCGCTCGTGCAGAACGACATGAACAAGAAGGACCTGGTCGACCCGGGCCTGAAGCAGGCCAAGCCCGAGGTCTACTGGCCGATGCTGCAGACCGCCGAGATGGTCGCCAAGCGCTACGGCATCTCGCGCGAAGCGCAGGACCGCTACGGCGTGCAGTCGCAGCAGCGCGCCGCCGCGGCCGCCGCCGCCGGCCGGACGAAGGACGAGATCGCCCCGATCACCGTCAACATGAAGGTGGTCGACAAGCAGACCGGCGTCGAGACCACCAGGCAGGTCACCCTCGACCGCGACGAGGGCATCCGCGGCGACACCACCTACGAGGGCGTCTCGCAGATCAAGCCGGCCATCGAGGGGGGCGTGATCGCCGCCGGCAACGCGTCGCAGTTCTCCGACGGCGCGGGGGCCTGCGTGGTGATGGACCGTGCGCTCGCCGAGAAGCGCGGCCTGCCGATCCTGGGCGTGTTCCGCGGCTTCGCGGTCGCCGGCTGCGAGCCCGACGAGATGGGCATCGGCCCGGTGTTCGCCGTGCCGAAGCTGCTCAAGCGCCACGGCCTGAAGGTCTCGGACATCGACCTGTGGGAGCTGAACG
>JBAXJZ010000765.1:0-1741 GCA_037137595.1 Burkholderiales bacterium
ATCGACCTCGATGGCATCGTTCAGGAACCGGTCGAGCAGCACCGGGCTGTCGTTCGAGACCTTGACCGCCTCGCGCATGTAGCGCTCGAGGTCGCGCTGCTCGTGGACGATCTCCATCGCGCGGCCGCCGAGCACGTAGCTCGGGCGCACGACGAGCGGGTAGCCGATCTCCTGCGCGAGCGCGAGCGCCTCGCCCTCGGTGCGGGCGGTGCGGTTCGGCGGCTGGCGCAGCTGCAGCTTCACCAGCAGCTTCTGGAAGCGCTCGCGATCCTCGGCGATGTCGATCGACTCGGGGCTGGTGCCGATGATCGGCACGCCCGCCGCCTCGAGCGGCTTGGCGAGCTTCAGCGGCGTCTGACCGCCATACTGCACGATCACGCCGACCGGCTTCTCCTTGTCGACGATCTCGAGCACGTCCTCGAGCGTCAGCGGCTCGAAATACAGACGGTCCGAGGTGTCGTAGTCCGTGGAGACGGTCTCGGGATTGCAGTTGACCATGATGGTCTCGTAGCCCGCCTCCTTCAGCGCGAACGCGGCGTGCACGCAGCAGTAGTCGAACTCGATGCCCTGGCCGATCCGGTTCGGGCCGCCGCCCAGCACGATGATCTTCCTGCGGTCGGTGGGCTCTGCCTCGCACTCGTCCTCGTAGGTCGAGTACATGTAGGCGGTGGTGGTCGAGAACTCGGCCGCGCAGGTGTCGACGCGCTTGTAGACCGGCCGCACGTTCAGCTTGTGGCGCAGCTTGCGGATCTCGGCCTCGGTCACGTCGAGCAGGTAGGCGAGCCGCCGGTCGCTGAAGCCCTTCTTCTTCAGGAAGCGCAGCGTCTCGGCGTCGAGGTCGCCGATGGTGCGCTTCTCGATCTCGAGCTCGAGCTTCACGATCTCCTCGATCTGAGCGAGGAACCACGGGTCGATGTGCGTGAGCGCGTGGACCTCGTCGAGCGTGAAGCCCTGGGCGAACGCGTCACCCACGTACCAGATCCGCTCGGGGCCGGGCTCGCCGAGCTCCTCCTCGATGGTCTCGCGGTCGGTGGTCTTCTGGTTCAGGCCGTCGACGCCGACCTCCAGCCCGCGCAGCGCCTTCTGGAAGCTCTCCTGGAAGGTGCGGCCGATGGCCATCACCTCGCCCACCGACTTCATCTGGGTGGTAAGGTGCGAGTCCGCCTGCGGGAACTTCTCGAACGCGAAGCGCGGCACCTTGGTGACGACGTAGTCGATCGTCGGCTCGAAGGACGCCGGGGTCGCGCCGCCGGTGATCTCGTTGCGCAGCTCGTCGAGCGTGTAGCCGACGGCGAGCTTCGCGGCGACCTTCGCGATCGGGAAGCCGGTGGCCTTCGAGGCGAGCGCCGACGAACGCGAGACGCGCGGGTTCATCTCGATGACGATCATCCGGCCCGAGTCGGGGTCGATCGCGAACTGCACGTTCGAGCCGCCGGTGTCGACGCCGATCTCGCGCAGGATCGCGATCGACGCGTCCCGCATCAGCTGGTATTCCTTGTCGGTCAGCGTCTGCGCGGGCGCCACGGTGATCGAGTCGCCGGTGTGGATGCCCATCGGATCGAGGTTCTCGATCGAGCACACGATGATGCAGTTGTCGCGGCGGTCGCGGACGACCTCCATCTCGAACTCCTTCCACCCGATCAGCGACTCCTCGATGAGCAGCTCGCTGGTGGGGGAGGCCTCGAGGCCGCGCTTGCAGATGGTCTCGAACTCCTCGGCGTTGTAGGCGATGCCGCCGCCG
>JBAXJZ010000766.1:0-1731 GCA_037137595.1 Burkholderiales bacterium
GGATGCGGCGGTGCGCCGCTTCGTCGACCAGCACGGTGCCGAGATCGTCGAGCCCGCGCAGGCGGCCTCGGTCTGGAGCGGGATCCGCGAGCACACGGATCCGTTCTTCGACGGCGAGCAGCCGCTGTGGCGGGTCTCGGTGCCGTCCACCGCGCCGCCCTTCGAGTTCCCGGGGCGGCAGCTGATCGAGTGGGGCGGCGCGCTGCGCTGGTTCCGCACCGACGCCGAACCCGCGCGCGTGCGCGAGGCCGCGGCCACGCTCGGCGGCACCGCGACGCTCTTCCGCGCCCGCGACAAGTCGGCCGGCGCCTTCCATCCGCTGCCCGCGCCGGTGCTCGAACTGCACCGTCGGATCAAGCGCGAGCTCGATCCGCGCGGCCTCTTCAATCCCGGCCGGCTCGTCGCCGGCCTCTGATACGGCCCGACGCGATGGAGACCCACCTCGCCGACTGGCTGCGCGGCACCCCCGAGGGCACCGAGGCGGAATCGATCCTGCGCTCGTGCGTGCACTGCGGCTTCTGCACCGCCACCTGTCCGACCTACCAGCTGCTGGGCGACGAGCTCGACGGCCCGCGCGGCCGCATCTACCTGATGAAGCAGGTGATGGAGGGCGTCGAGCCGACGCGCGAGACGCAGCTGCACCTGGACCGCTGCCTCACCTGCCGCAACTGCGAGAGCACCTGTCCGTCGGGCGTGAAGTACGGCCACCTCGTCGACATCGGCCGCAAGCTGGTCGAGGACCGGGTGAAGCGGCCGCTCTCCGAACGGATCGTCCGCGGCGCGCTGCGCGAGGGCCTGACCCGGCGCTGGCTGTTCGACCCGGCGATGCGGGTCGGGCAGGCGCTGCGGCCGGCGCTGCCCGCGACGCTGAAGGCGAAGGTGCCGGAGCGTCGCGACCCCGGTCCGCGGCCGCGCCGCGCGCACGCGCGCCGCGTGCTGCTGCTCGACGGCTGCGTGCAGCCGGCGATGGTGCCGGCGATCGACGCCGCCACCGAGCGGGTGCTCGATGCGCTGGGCATCCAGGGCGTGACCGCGTCGGGCTCGGGCTGCTGCGGCGCGATCCGCCACCATCTGAGCGACCACGCGGGTGCGCTCGACGACGCGCGGCGCAACGTGGACGCCTGGTGGCCGCACGTGGAGCAGGGCGCCGAGGCGATCGTGGTCAACGCGTCGGGCTGCGGCGCGATGCTCGTCGACTACGGCCACCTGCTGCGCGACGACCCGGCCTACGCGGCGAAGGCCGCGCGGATCGCGTCGATGGTCCGCGACCTGTCGGTGTTCCTCGCCGAGCAGCGGGAGGCGCTCGCCGGGAAGGCGAAGGCGGCGGCCGCCGCCGACCTGCCGCGGCGCGTGGCCTTCCATCCGCCGTGCACGCTGCAGCACGGCCAGCAGGTGCGCGGCGCGGTCGAGTCGCTGCTCGCGGCCTGCGGCGCGGAGCTCGTGCCCTTCGCCGAGCCGCACCTGTGCTGCGGCTCCGCCGGGACCTACTCGGTGCTGCAGCCGACGCTGTCGTTCGAGCTGCGCGACCGCAAGCTCGCGAACCTGTCGGCGGGCTCGCCCGACACCATCCTGTCGGCCAACATCGGCTGCCTCACCCACCTGCAGTCGGGCACGGGCACGCCGGTCCGCCACTGGGTCGAGTGGGTGGACCGCGCGATCGGCACGGCGCGCGGCTGACGGCGGGCGGCGGACACGCGATGACCGCCGCCGCGCCCGACGCGACCGGGGGCC
>JBAXJZ010000767.1:0-1725 GCA_037137595.1 Burkholderiales bacterium
CCCGCGCCGCGCCCGGCGTCCGTCCGGCCCGCGGCCGTGATCTCCACCGCCGCGCGCGCCGCGGTGCCGGGTGCCGCCCGGCCGGCAGCGGGACCGCAGGACGCGGGCGTCGGCACGCGCGGCGTGACGGCATGAGCGCACCGTCCCCGGTCGCCGCCGGCCGTCCGCTCGACGTCCTGTTCGTCAATCCGGACTCGTCGGCCCAAGCCTACCAGGACCTCGCGGTCACGTTCTCGGCGATCGAGCCGCCCACCTGGGCGCTGCTGCTCGCGCAGTCGTGCCGTGCGCAGGGCTTCGGCTGTTCGATCCTCGATTGCGACGCGGAGCGCCGCACGCTCGACGATTCGGTCGCGGAGATCGTCGCGCGTGCGCCCCGGCTGGTGCTGTTCGTGGTCTACGGCCAGAACCCGAACTCGGGCACCACCAGCATGATCGGCGCATCGCGCCTGGCCGCCGCGCTGCGCGAGCGCGCGCCCACGCTGCCGATCGCCTTCGTGGGCTCGCACGTCAGTGCGCTGCCGCGCGAGGTGCTCGCGCTCCCGTTCGTCGACTACGTGCTGATCGGCGAGGGCGTCTACGCGCTGCACGACCTGCTGCGCGGCGACCTGGCCGCCGATGCCCGCAAGGTGCCCGGCGTGGGCTGGAAGATGGGTGCCGGATCCGGCGCCCCGGCGCTCTTCCTGAACCCGGGCGCGCGCGTGGTCCCGCAGGAGCGGATGGACGTCGACCTGCCGGGCTACGCCTGGGACCTTCTGCCGTATCGCGAGCGCCCGCTCGACCTGTACCGCGCACATTTCTGGCACGCGGGCTTCGACCACGCGAAGCGCACGCCGTTCGCCGCGATCTACACCTCGCTCGGCTGCAACTTCGGCTGCGATTTCTGCATGATCAACATCGTCAACCGGACCTCGGTCGACGAGGACGTGCATTCGGCGCACTCGCGCGGCATGCGCTTCTGGAGCCCGGGCTTCATCGCCGGCGAGCTCGAGCGGCTCGCGCGGATGGGCGTCGAGACGATCCGCATCAGCGACGAGATGTTCTTCCTCAACCGTCGCTATTACGAGCCGCTGCTGCAGCAGGTGATCGAGCGCGACCTGCGGCCGCGGATGTGGGCCTACGCGCGGGTGGACACCGTCCGGCCGGCGGCGCTCGACCTGTTCCGCCGCGCCGGCGTCGGCTGGCTCGCGCTCGGCATCGAGGCCGGCAGCCAGACGGTGCGCAAGGAGGTGTCGAAGGGCACCTTCCAGGAGGTCAACATCCGCGACGTCTGCGCGTCGGTGCGCGACGCCGGACTGCATGTGATCTCGAACTACATCTTCGGCTTCCCGGACGACACGCACGAGACGATGCGCGAGACGCTCGCGCTCGCGCTGGAGCTGAACACCGAGATGGCGAACATGTACCCCTGCCAGGCGCTGCCCGGCAGCCCGCTGCACCGTCAGGCACTGCGCGAGGGCTGGCCGCTGCCCGAGGGCTACGAGGGCTACGCCTTCCTGTCGTACGAGTGCGTCCCGCTCGGCGGCAGGCACCTGAGCCCGGCCGAGGTGCTGCGCTTCCGCGACGAGGCGTGGGCCACCTACTTCACGAACCCGGCCTACCTGTCGCTCGTCGAGCGGACCTTCGGCGCGGCCCAGCGCACGAACGTCGAGGAGATGGCCCGCATCCGCCTGCGCCGACGGCTGCTCGGCGGCTGAGCGGGCCGCGCGGGGAGCGCGGCCGAACCGC
>JBAXJZ010000768.1:0-1722 GCA_037137595.1 Burkholderiales bacterium
CTCGCGCATCGTCTCGATCTCCGTTTCCCACCACTGCACGTAGTCGCGCGCCTCGCGCAGCGACCGGTCGATGTCCGCCCGCCGCGCGTCGGCCACCGCCGCCCAGCGGACACGATCCGCCGGCGCGACCGCCGCCGACCAGTCGTCGAGCTTGCGCGACGCGCGCCACCAGTCGTCCTCGATGCCGCGCGCCTTCTCGAGCTCCACGCGGCCGTCCTCGAGCGCCTCGAGGCAGCGCCGCATCGCGCGCTCCGCCTGCTCGGTACGCAGCCGCCGCAGCTGCAGCAGCGGAACGTAGCGGCGCGCGGAACCGCTCATCCGGCGATCTCCGCGAGCCCGCGCAGGGTCTCGGCGAAGGGCGTGCCCTCGTCGGGCCGCTGCGCGACCAGCGCGCGGATCGCGGGCATCCGCGCGATCGCCGCGTCGGCGAGCGGGTCCGAACCCGCCTTGTACTCGCCCACCTGCAGCAGGAACTCGACCTCGGCGTGCCGCGCGAGCAGCGTGCGCAGCCGTGCAGCGTGGGCCCGGTGCGCCTCGCCCGCGACCCGCGGGAACACGCGGCTCAGGCTCGCGAGCACGTCGATCGCCGGGAACTGGCCCTGCTTCGACAGCGCGCGCGACAGGATCACGTGGCCGTCGAGGATCGAGCGGACCTCCTCGCCGACCGGGTCCGAGGTGTCCTCGTCCTCGAGCAGCACCGAGTAGAACGCGGTGATCGAGCCGTGCTCGTCGTTGCCGGCGCGCTCGAAGAGCCGAGGCAGCTCGGCGAACACCGAGGGCGGGAAGCCGCGCCGCACCGCGGGCTCGCCGGCCGCCAGACCGATCTCGCGAAGCGCGCGCGCGAAGCGGGTCACCGAGTCCATCATCAGCAGCACCTGATGGCCGCGCGCGCGGAACCCCTCGGCGATCGCGGTGGCCGCGTGCGCCGCCCGCACCCGCTCCATCGCCGGCCGTTCCGAGGTCGAGACCACGATCACCGAGCGGCGCAGGCCCTCGGCGCCGAGCGCGTCCTCGATGAACTCGCGGACCTCGCGTCCGCGTTCGCCGATCAGCGCGATCACGTTGACCTCGCTGCCGCCGTGACGCGCGAGCATGCCGAGCAGTGTGCTCTTGCCGACGCCGGCCGGCGCGAACACGCCGACGCGCTGGCCGACGCCCACCGTCACCAGCGCGTCGAGCGCGCGCACGCCTGTCGCGAAGGTCTGGTCGACCGGGCGCCGGCGCAGCGGATCGGGCGCGGGCGCGAACACCGGCGCGCGCGCGAGCCCCTCGCCCAGCGGCGGGCCGCCGTCGATCGGCGCGCCGTTGGCGTCGAGCACGCGGCCGAGCAGCGCCGGTCCGACCGGCACCGTGGGCATCGTCGGGCCGGGCACGACCTCGGCCGCGGTCGACACGCCGTGCAGCGGCGCGAGCGGCGCGAGCACCGCCACGCCCTGCGAGACGCCGATCACCTCGGCGGGGATGCGCAGCCCGACCTCGCGGTCGACCACCTCGCACTGCTGGCCGATCCGCACGTCGAGGCCGCCCACGCGCAGCGTCGCGCCGACGGTCTCGAGGACACGGCCGCGGCGGCGCGTGGTCTCGGTCGTGGCGAGCGTGCGCAGCAGCGACGCCTGGCCGGTGTCGCGCGCGATCATGCCGTCTCCCCGTGAGCGGCGGCCGACAGCGCGCGCCTCACGGCATCGAGCTGCACGCCGAGTCCGGCCTCGACGACGCCGTCAT
>JBAXJZ010000769.1:0-1702 GCA_037137595.1 Burkholderiales bacterium
CGCTGGACTCACGCTTCTCCTTCGCCGAGGACAAGCTCGCCAGCCACGATCAGCTACTCCAGCAGGCTACGATTTTGTTCGCCAAGTTTACTGGAGTTCCAGCCCGAGCCTGCCGCAGGCTTGGGCGCGACTCGTCTGCCCCCAGGCCACACCGCGTTGCGGTGCTCAACACGAGGATCAGGAAGGCCTTGCGCCGAGCTCCCAAGCTACGCCGCATCTACGGCGCCGCGCGCGTGGCGCTCTGTCGCAAGGCCGCTTGGATCGCTCGTGCTTCGGTTTTGCCCTCAGCCCTTTTCGGGGCCGAGGTGTCGTTCTTGCTCGGGGAGTCCGAGCGTGCCCTCGACGCGGGCACCGCCGCCGCGCGTCCACGGCGACCGACCGTCCGCGACCCGGAACTCGACCGCCGCGGGCGGCTGCCGGAATGCTCTCGGCATGAGCGCCGTCCTCACCGCCATCGCCACGTCCCGGTCGCCCGGGCCGCCGCAGGTGCGCGCGCTGGTCGTCGACGAGAACGCGGCGGCGCGCTCGGCGGTCAAGGGCCTGCTGCTGACGCTCGGCATCGAGGCGGTCCAGCAGGCGGCCGATCCGATCCGCGCGATCCGGCTGATGGAGGTCGAGGCCTTCGACCTCGTGCTCTGCGAGGCGCAGTTCCGCTCGCAGATGGACGGCAGCCAGGTGCTGGAGTACGTGCGCACGCGCCGGCTGCTCGCGCCCTCGGCCGCCTTCGTGCTGATGGGCGCCGAGGCGATGCGCTCGCTGGTCGCGCAGGCGCGCGAGTGGCAGCCCGACGGCTTCGTGCTCAAGCCGCTGACGGCGGCCGCGCTCGGGCCGCGGATCGAGCAGGCGCTGCGGCGCCGCCGCCTGTTCGCGCCGCTCCACGAGGCCGACGCCCGCGGCGACGCCGAGGCGGTGCTGGTGCACGCGCGGCGGCTGTCGATGGAGGCGGGCGGCGCGTCGATCGAGCTGCTGCGCTGGCAGGCGCAGGCGCTGGTGGACCTCGGCCGCTTCGGCCAGGCCCGCGAGATCTGCGAGCAGGCGATCGCGATGCGCGGCGACATCGCCTGGCCGTCGGTGGCGCTCGCGCACTGCGAGCGCGACGAGGGCCGGCTGGTCGACGCGGTGGCGCGGCTGCGCACCACGCTGCGCCTGCATCCGTCCTGCGGCGAGGCCTACGACCTGCTGATCGACCTGCTGCAGGAGCAGGGGCACGTCGCGCGCGCGCTCGCGGTCGCGAAGACGGCGCTCGAGCAGCTGTCGACGACGCAGCGGCTGCGCGCGCTCGGCGAGATCGCGTTCGCGCAGGGCGAGCTCGAGCAGGCCGAGGAGTGCTACGCCGAGCTGATCCGGCGCACGTCGAGTTCGCTCACGCGCAGTCCGATCGACTCGGCGATGCTCGGCCAGGTCTTCGTCTCGCGCGGGGCCTCGGACAAGGCGCTGCGGCTGGTGAAGACGGTGGAGACCGAGACAGACGGGCCCTCGCGCGCGCTCGCCGCCGCGGTGCAGGCGCAGGCGCATTCGGCGCAGGGCGACGCGGCCGCCTCGGAGGAGGCCGCGCGGCGCGCGATGACGCTGGCCGGCGCGTCCGAGCCGCCCGAGAGCGTGCTGCTGCTGGTGGCGCACGGCGCGTTCGCCGCCGGGCTGCACGACGAGGGACGCAAGGTCGCCGAGCGCGCGGTGACGCTGCGCCGGCGCGCGAAGGGCC
>JBAXJZ010000770.1:0-1694 GCA_037137595.1 Burkholderiales bacterium
CTCCCATCCACCCGCCCCCCCCGGAGCCCCCATGACCCCCACCCAGGCCCTGCTCTTCCGCCCCGAGATCGTCGTCCACGTCGCCGCCGCCACGCTGTCGCTCGCGCTGGGCGCCTTCGTGCTGCTGGGCCGCAAGGGCACGCCCGCCCACCGGCTCGCCGGTCGCGTCTGGGTGCTCGCGATGGCGACGACCGCGGCCGGCTCGTTCCTGATCCAGGCCCAGGTCCTGGGCGTGCACACGCCGCTGGGCACCTTCGGGCCCATCCACCTGCTGTCGGCCGCGATGCTGGTGCAGCTCTGGCGTGCGATCACCGCCGCCCGCGCCGGCGAGATCGCGGTGCACCGCCGCTTCATGACGCGGGCCTTCGCGGCCCTGGTGATCGCCGGGCTGTTCACGATGCTGCCGACCCGGACGCTCGGCGCCTGGGCGGGCGCCTGGCTCGCCTGAACCGGCCGGGCCCGTGCGATGATCGTACCGACCGAGCCGCCCCCGATGATCCGCAAAGCCGTCCTCGTCCTGCTGGGCACCTTCCTGCTCAACACAGCGATCGCGGTCGCGCTCGTCTCGACCGGCGGGCACGGCGGCCTCGTCGAGAACTTCATCGTCTCGCAGGTCATCGGCTTCACGATCTCGGCGGCCTGCTGGGCGGTCACGCCCTGGGTCGAGCGGGCCGAGGGCGCGCTGAAGGTCGCGGTGCCGCTCTACGGGATCGCGATCGCGCTCGGCGTGCCGCTCGGACTGCTGCTCGCCTCGCGCGCGACCGAGCTGCTGCTGGGCGCGCCGCTGCCGCCCTCGAACCACATCGTCTCCCCGCGCACCGCGGTCTTCTCGATCGCGATCGCGATCGCCGGAACGCTGTACTTCTACAGCCGGCACCGGGTGCGGCATGCCCGGCTGCGGGTCGAGGCCGAGTCCTGGCGCGCGATCGCCGCCGAACGCAGCGCGGCGCAGGCGCAGCTGCAGGCGCTGCGCGCCCAGGTCGAGCCGCATTTCCTGTTCAACACGCTCGCCAACGTGTCCGCGCTCATCGATCGCGATCCGGCGGCCGCCCGCGCGCTGGTCGACGACCTCGCCCGGCACCTGCGCGCGACGCTGCGTCACGCGCGCGCCGAGACCACCACGCTGGGCGAGGAACTCGACGTCACCGGCTCGCTGCTGTCGATCATGAAGCGGCGGCTCGGCGACCGCCTGCGCTGGCGCTTCGAGGTCCCGGACGCGCTGCGCGCGATCGAGCTGCCGCCGATGCTGGTGCAGCCGCTGGTCGAGAACGCGGTCAAGCACGGCATCGAGCCGCAGCCCGGGGGCGGCGAGATCGTGCTGTTCGCGCGGCGCGACGACGCCGGGCGCCTGCTGATCGAGGTGACCGACACCGGCCGGGGCCTGCAGGCCGAGGGCCCGTCGGGCCCCGACGGCGGCACCGGCCTCGCCAACCTCCAGGCGCGGCTGCGCGCGATCCTCGGCCCCGAGGCGCGGCTCTCGCTGCACGACCACGCGCCGCGCGGCACGGTCGCGCGGCTGCTGCTGCCGATCCCCGAGGCCACGACCGACAGGGCCGCCTCGCCGGTCGCGTCGGTGCCCGCGCCCGCCGCGCCGACCGCGGCACCCGCCGCCTCCCCCGCGCGGCCCGCCTCTCCGGCCCGTCCCGCCACGCCATGACCGCCCCCGACCGCCCCCGCCCCGGGATCGCCGATGA
>JBAXJZ010000771.1:0-1693 GCA_037137595.1 Burkholderiales bacterium
GAAGTCCAAGCGTTGCTTCGCTGACTTCGACTTTCTCATCGACACGCTACTGCGCGGACTTCCTTGATGTTTTCATGCAGCCGCCCTGGCCGCCCCCGTTTGTCACGCCTGTTCTGCGCCGGAGCTCCCATCGGTTTTCCGCACTAAAACCCAGTCTGACGGCCTTAGCCGGTCAGGCATGCGTCACCGTCGTGCTGCTCTCGATGGACCCCAGTATTCATCTTGGCCGGCTCTCGGAGGCGTTCGAGCTGTCGTCCGAGCGCGTGCGGCAGTTGCGCCGCCTGTTCGAGCGCGACGGGCTCGAGGCCCTCGCGCGATCGCGAGGCAGAGGTCGTCCCCGGATCCTCGGCGACCGGGAGATCGGGCGGCTCGAGAAGATGTTCGCGGCCGGCGCCTCCGTCGATCAGGCTCGCGCTCGCGTGAAGAAGGGTTCGTACGCGACCATCGCGAACCTTCGCAGCGCGTGGAAGAAGCGTACGGCAGAGCAGGAGATCTCCAAGCAGAACGCCGATGTGCCCGCGGTCGAACAGCTCTCGTTGCCCATGTCTGTCTCGCGCGAAGGCTCCACGCTCCAGACCGATGGGCAGGAGCAGGTCGAGCAAGAGCCGTCCCCGCAGGTCGACGCGACGCGTGCCGCGACGACCGCGAGTCATGTCCGACACGACGCGCTGCATTCTCTTCGGGGCGAGCAAGCGCCCTTCGTGCAACACCTCGGCTCGTGGTTGATCATCGCGATGGCGGCGCGACTCGGGCTGTATCGCTGCGCGGCCGCGGTCGGCGAAGGAGAGGTCGACCTGCACGCGCTGCGCGTGGTGCTCGACGGGGTGATCACGGCGCTCGCGATCGGCGAGGAGTGCGTGGAGGGACTGCGTCGCATCGAGACGCCTACCGCACAGATCCTGCTGCGGAGCGCGCACGTGCCGACGGCCACCGAGGCCCGCGCGTTGCTGTCCAGGTTCGCGGCGGGTCACGTCGGGATGGCCCCGCTGCGGCTGCAGTACGCGATGCTGCAGGAGTACGCCGCGGACGAACGCAGGACGAGGGAGGACGTTCCGGTCTTCTACGTGGACAATCACCTGCGAAAGTACTCGGGCAAGCGCGTCGTCCGGCGCGGCTGGCGCATGCAGGACAAGAGGGTCGCCCCGGGGATCACCGACGTCTACGCGCACGACGAGCAGGGCAACCCGTGGATGCAGATCAGCAGCCCCGACAACGACTCGCTCACCCGCTGGCTCGAGAACGTTGGTGGAATACTTCGATCCGCACTGGAAAACGAAAGACGGATCTTGTTGGCCTTCGATCGAGGTGGAGCCTTCGCCGAGACGCTGGCCGCGCTACGAGATCGAGACCTGGAGTTCGTGACGTGGGAGCGGCGGCCGTATCCCGCGCTGCTGCCATCGGCGTTCACCGAGACGGTGGAGCTGGGGGACGAGGTGCTGCGCTTCACCGAGTCGCGCATCAACCTTCGCGCGGGCCGCGGTCGCGTGCGGCGCATCAGCGTGCGAGATATCCATGGGCGACAATTCAACTTGCTCGCGGCGTCGCAGTATCCCGCGGCGCGTCTCATCGAGATCATGCGTGGGCGATGGTTGCAGGAAAACGGCTTCAAACACGGGGTCGAACGCTGGGGCATCAACCAGCTCGACGACCGCAAGACGATGCCGGTGGACGCGGAGACCGTGATCCCGAACCC
>JBAXJZ010000772.1:0-1693 GCA_037137595.1 Burkholderiales bacterium
GCCTCGCCTTCGGCCGGCGCTGCCTCCTCGTCGCCCTCGGCGACCTCATCGGTGGCGTGCGTCTCGGCCCACTGCTGCTGCACGCCCGCAAACCACGTGGCCAGATCGGGGAAATACTGGCAATCGAGCGACGTCACGTGCAGTTCGTTGCGATCGGCGGGGTTCTTGGGCACCTGGCCCGCCGGGTCACGCGGCAGGAGCGACTGCACGGCCCGCAGCATGTCGAGCGACTGAAAACGCCGATCCTCGATCGCGAGCAGGGCCCGCTGTTCGGTGATCGCCGCGTCGCGCTTCTGCCGCACTTCGTCGAGCGCCGACACGGCCGCCTGCGACTGCGTCTTCACGCCGTCGGCGCGGGCGAAGGCGCTGGCGTAGGTGCTGGGAGCGAACGACGTCCACGCGAAAAACATGCCGAGGAAGCTGATCGCCGCGGCGGCCATCAAGCCCACGGCCGCCCCGAGCGCCCAGGGCTTCTTCGCTTCGATGATCCGTTCCTGGATGATCTCCCGCGGCAACAGGTTCGTGCGGATGCCCGGGGCGCCCGAGCCCTCGAGCGCGAGGCCGTAGGCCGTGCCGAAGGCGAGCCGGTTTTCCCGAAACGCCGGAGCGCCGAGCACGCCGGGCCCCTCGAGGCCACGAAACGTCTCCAACCGCTGCACGTCGAGGCCAAGCTGCTTGCCGACGAAGTCGGTGAGGCCGCGGAGCTTGGTGGCGTTGCCGAGCAACAGCACCTTGCCGATCGTCGCCGTGCGGTCGGTCCCGGTGAAATAGTTCAGCGACCGCTGCAGCTCGGCGGCAAACTCGTTGAACACCGGCCGCATCACCTTGAACACGGCCTTCGGGTCTTCGGCCCGGGCCGCGTTGCGCTTGAGATGCTCGGCCTTGGCGAACGTCATCTTCATGCCCTGCACGAGGGCCTTGGTGAACGTGCTGCCGCCGATGGGGATGCTGCGCTGCCAGATCCGCATGCCGTTGGTGATCACGAGGTCGGTGGCATCGACGCCCATCGACACGAGCACGATCGAAGCGGGCGGCTGATCGGGATCGACCGTCGCCGGATCGGGCAGCTGGTCGAACATCACCATGTTCGCCAGCGCGATCGGCGCGAGCTGGAGCACGTCCACTTCGATGCCGGCCTGCGTGAGCGGAGTGAGCGCCTTGTAGACCTGCTCGCGTTTCATCGCGAACACGGCCACTTCGGCGTCGATCACGAAGCCGCCCTCTTCAATGCCGCCGGCGAGCCGCTGCCAGTCCCACACCACCTGCTCGAGCGGAAAGGGAATCTGCTGGCGGGCCTCATACTTGACGATGTCGGGAATCTTCTTCGCCTCGATCGGCGGCAGCTTGATGAACTTCGCAAGGCCCGACTGCCCGGGCACCGACACGGCCACGCGGTCGCCCTTGAGATCGTTGCGGCCGAGAAACTCCTGGAGGGCGGCCCGCACGAGCTCCACAGGATCGGCCTCCGGCTGCGTGAGCAGCATCGGGTATTCGACGTAGTCGAAGGCCTCAGCCGTCACCTTCCGCGGCTCGGACGACAGCCGACAGCGCACCGCCTTCAAGGCGCACTTGCCGATGTCGATGCCCCAGCAGAACGGACTCCGTGCCATGGCCTGTTCCAGAAGGGAACGAACGGGCAGATCGATCGATCCGATAACTGCCGATCTATCAACACTTTACGAACGGGCCGCGC
>JBAXJZ010000773.1:0-1688 GCA_037137595.1 Burkholderiales bacterium
GCAGCTGCGCCCCGCCGTCGGCCGCGAGCAGCGCGCCCGCGGTCGTCGCCGCGGCGAGCAGCAGGCCCGCCGCGAGGCCGCGCATCGACGTGCGGATCGGCGTGCCCAGCGCGAGCATGACCCCGATGGACGCCAGCCAGAGCGCGAGCGGCAGGCCGGGCCAGGCGCCGGCGCGCGCGGCCGCGTGGCCCAGCGCACCCAGCACCGTCCAGCCGGAGAAGAGCAGGGCCCAGGCGATCGCCCGGGCGAGCCACAGGCGTCGGGACGCGTCGCGCACGGTCATCGGGTCATCCGGCGGCGTAGCGGTGCAGCCGGTCGTCGCCGTCGGCGGCGTGCACGCTCGCGTTGAACGAGACGATGATCCGGTCGAGCTCGCCGTCGTAGGGCATCGCCTGGTGCGGCAGCCACGAGGGGAACAGCGCGAGCTGGCCGGGCACCGGCTCGACGTCGACGTGCGGCGGCTGCAGGTAGGCGTTGCCGAGGTCGACATGTGCGCCCCCCAGCCGCGCGAACGGCGGGCCGTAGAAGCGGGTCACGCCGTGCTGCGCGCCGTGGACCCGATGTGCGCGCCGCCGCGCCTCGGGGTCGACCTGCACGACGTACACGCCCGACCACGAGCAGTTGCCGTGCGTGTGGACGTCGTGGAACGCGCCGCCGCGGCTGCACTGGAACCACATGCCCTCGATCGCCACCTTCAGCGCGCGGCGGCCCGGGGGCCACGCGGCCGCATTGGCGCGGCCCACAGCGTCCTGCAGCGAGCCGACGACGAAACGCAGCAGCGCCTCGCCCTCGGCGGTGCGCAGCCGCTGCAGCAGGTCGTCGTCGCTCGCGAAGAACGGCGCGTCGGCGGGCTCGCCCCGCTGCATGGACTGCGCGACGCGCAGCGCGCCGAGCATCCGCGCGAGCACCGGGTTCACCGCGTCGGCCTCCGGCATCCGGTAGACCGCGAGCGGCGTCGCCCACAGCGCGTGGACGCCCGGTCCGAGGCTCACGCGGCGAGTCCCGCCGGCCAGCGCAGCGCGTGGCCGGTCTCGCGCTCGAAGCGCGCGATGTCCTCGGGCGTGTCGACATCGATCCGGTAGCGGCGGTTGTCGGTGACGAAGGGCGCGACCGCCTCGGGATGCGCGGCCTGCCACTGCCGGCAGCCGAGCTTCGCGTCGCCGGCCAGCACCTGCTCGCGGACGTCGGCGCCGATCACCACCGGGTTGCCGCGCTCGCCGTCGACCAGCGGATGGACCACCGATGCGCCCTCGGGGCGCTTCTTCCACGCGCCGATCAGCGCGACGATGTCCTGCGAATTCAGCATCGGCTGGTCGGCGAGCGCGACCACCACCGCGTCGAGCTTGCCGGACAGCGCCGCCAGCCCGATCCGCTGCGACGACGCGAGCCCCTCGTCCGGGTCCGGGTTGCGGACGATGGTCACCGGAAACGACTGGATCACCGGCTCGATCACGTCGGCGTGGTGACCGAGCACCACCACCACCTCGTCGACGCCGGCGCCCGAGAGCGCGATCAGCTGCCGGCGGATCAGCGGCACGCCGCCGAGTTCGAGCAGCGATTTCGGCCGGCCGCCCATCCGCGAGCCGGCGCCCGCGGCGAGCAGCACCGCCCCGACCACCACGCGTGCGTAGAGGCCGCCGCCGCCCTTCAGGATGCAGCCCATGTCAGCCTCCGCAGCAGGAGCGGGG
>JBAXJZ010000774.1:0-1686 GCA_037137595.1 Burkholderiales bacterium
CGCGAAGTACCCGGCGAGCCAGGCCGGGAACGCGCCGCCCACCGGCAGCGCGAGCGCCAGGCTCGCGGCGAGCAGCAGCGGCACCAGCGCGACGCCGGTCGCCAGCGGCACCGTGCCCGCGGCGAACGGCCGTTCGCGCTTGCGCGGATGGGCACGGTCGCTGTCCAGGTCGAGCAGATCGTTGGCCACGTAGACGGCCGACGCGCAGAGGCTGAACGACAGGAAGGCCAGCCCCAGCGTCACCCAGCCGGCCGCGTCGGCGAAGCGGTGGGCCGCCACGAGCGGAACGAACAGCAGCAGGTTCTTCAGCCACTGGTGGATGCGCAGCATGCGGCGCCACTGCGTGAGACCGACGGGCGCGCGGGCGAACTCGCGCTCCACCGTGCCGAGGTCCCGGGCGCCGCGGGCCACGGACTCCGGCGCATCGACGACCACGGCACGGCGCGCGCGTGCCCAGACCGGCAGGTCGGCGCTCGAATTGCCGGCGTAGTCGAAGCCGCGCTCGCCGTAGCGCCGGGCCAGGACCTCGGCCTTGCGCGGTCCGGCGACGTTGAGTTCGCCGTCGCTGGCGATCACCGCGTCGAACAGGCCGAGGTGCCCGGCGACCGCGTCGGCGATCGAGTGGTCCGCCGCGGTGCAGAGCACCAGCGTGCGCCCGGCGGCGCGTTCGGCCCGCAGCCACTCGATCAGGTCGGTCCGGTACGGCAGCCGCGTCGGGTCGAGCCGCACGCGGTCGGCGATCTCGCGCTTGAGCGCGGCCTTGCCGCGTGACAGCCACAGCGGCAGCCGCGCGACGTCGAGCGGATGGTCGCGCAGCAGCCGCACCGCGGACTCGTGCAGCGAATCGGTCCGCAGCAGCGTCCCGTCCAGGTCGACGACGAGCGGCACGTCCATGCGATCGGCCTCGTTCATGCCGAGCCCCTCAGGGTGACGGGGATCCGGAACTGCGGGCAGCGCGCCGTCCGACCGTCCGATTCGACGACGATGCCCAGCTCGTGCGGCCCCTTCAGCGCGGAGACGTCGACGGTCGCGGCGAAGCCGGCCGTATCCATCGCCGGATCGCGGAAGTGCTGCCCGAGGTCGGTCCGCTGCACGGACCGGGTCCGCACGTAGTGACGCGCCCCGGACGCGTCGGTCAGCGAGAGCAGCACCCGCTCCGGAAGCACGCCGCGTTCCGTGGACATCGCCAGCCAGCCGCTCACCGTCAGCAGGCCGTCCGCGCCGATCGGCACGGTGCCGACCGGCAGGCCGTTCATCGAATCGACGTTGCCGTCGCACCGCTCGGCGATCGGCAGTTCGACCGCCGCGTCGAGCTGCACGAACGGCTGGAAGCCGAGCAGCTCGCGGACGTCGACCGACGGGGTCGGACCGATCGGCTCGAACCGGACCTCGTACCGCTGCGACCACAGCCTCGCCGGCCACTCGGCGGTGATCCAGAACGACTCGACACGCTTCGTGCCGAGGTAGCCGCGATCGGAGTAGAGCATCCCGAACTCGGTGGTGTCCTCGACCCACGGCGAGATCACGAAGCCCGCGGGCGCGGGCCCGGCCACGAAGCGCGCGGTGCGTGTCCGGCCGTCGACGAGACGCAGGCCGATCCGCAGTTCGCCGGGCTTGTAGACGATGCCGGCGAGCCGGCCCAGCCACGAGGGGCGCACGTCGATCCGCACGAAGACCGGCGCGGCG
>JBAXJZ010000775.1:0-1685 GCA_037137595.1 Burkholderiales bacterium
CGGGCCGCTTCGGCGGGCCGGCGCCTTTCCCGTATCCTTGATGGCAGCAGGGGAACAGGGAGCCCCGGCGACCCGGCCATGGACGACATCGACCACCTCTTCGAGAACAACCGGGCCTGGGCCCGCCGGATGATCGACGACGACCCGGCCTTCTTCAGCCGGCTCGCCGAGCAGCAGGCGCCGCGCTACCTGTGGATCGGCTGCTCCGACAGCCGCGTGCCGGCGAACCAGATCATCGGCCTCGCCCCCGGCGAGATCTTCGTCCACCGCAACGTCGCCAACCTGGTCGTCTTCAGCGACCTCAACTGCCTGTCGGTCATCCACTACGCGATCGACGTGCTGAAGGTCGAGCACATCATGGTGGTGGGCCACTACGGCTGCGGCGGCGTGCAGGCCGTGCTCGAGGGCCGGCAGTTCGGTCTCGTCGACAGCTGGCTGCACCACGTCGAGGACCTGATGCACACCCACTGGCGCCGGCTGGGCGCGGTGGGCGACCTGCGCGAACGCGCCGACCGGCTGTGCGAGATCAACGTCATCGAGCAGGTCCAGCACGTGGGCCGCCTGCCGATGGTCGAGGAGGCGTGGAAGCGCGGGCAGAAGCTGGCGCTGCACGGGATGATCTACGGCATCCACGACGGGCTGCTCCGGGAGGTGGCGCCGTCGATCGACCGTCCGATCGAGACGATGACCTGGCGCAAGGCGGCGCTGCGCGCGCTGTGGGCGAGCCCGGGCGGACGGGCGCACGGGATGGAGCGCGGGCAGGTCGGACCGATGCCCGAACGTCCGCAGGCGGCGCACCTGCACACCGACGGCTGCTGCCCCCCGGCACCGCCGTCCGTCGGCCGTCCGATCCGACGGACGTCGGGGACCGGCGGACGCGCCCGGCGGACCGGCGGAAACGGCCCTACGGGATAACCACTATCCCGTGTAGGGAACGCGGTTTTTGCCCGGGTTCTCCGTCGATCGGCGGCGGAGGACCGGTTCGATGATCCGGCCGTAGCGATCCGCCCCGAACGAGGGGCGTTCCAACCGCGGGAGCCCCGACCATGCGCAAGAACCTGCCCGTCACCGACCGTGAACGCGTGCTCGGCGACGGGGACACGCTCGTCTCCACCACCGACCTAAAGGGTCGCATCACCTACTGCAACCCGGCCTTCATCGCGATCAGCGGGTTCGCCGAGGACGAGCTGATCGGCAAGGCGCACAACCTCGTCCGGCATCCGGACATGCCGCCCGAGGCCTTCGCCGACATGTGGAAGACCATCGAGTCGGGCAAGCCGTGGACGGCGCTGGTGAAGAACCGCTGCAAGAACGGCGACTACTACTGGGTGCGCGCGAACGCCACGCCGATGGTCGAGAACGGTCGCATCGTCGGCTACATGTCGGTCCGCACGAAGCCGTCGCGCGATCAGATCAAGGCGGCCGACGCGCTCTACGCGGCGATCCGCGAGAAGCGCGCGGCGCACGCGATCGTGGGTGGGGTGCTCGTGCGCACCGGCCCGCTCGGCTGGGTCCAGCGCGTCGCGGGCATGTCGCTCGGCGTGCGTTTCGCGGTCGCCGCGGCGGTGCCGGCGGTGGCGGCCGGCGCGGCCTCCATGGCGATGTCCGGGCCCCAGCTCGCGGGTTGGCTGCCGCTCCTGGCCGGCGCGGCCGGTGCTGCGGTGGCGGCCGGGTGGCTCGCGGCG
>JBAXJZ010000776.1:0-1683 GCA_037137595.1 Burkholderiales bacterium
GCCTGCCACCGGCAGGGCGAGCCGGGGGTCGCGGCATGAGCGCGCTCCTCGAGGTCGCGGGGCTGCGCAAGCGCTTCGGCGGCGGGCGCACGCTGTTCGGCGCGGTGCGTCCCGAGGTGCGGGCGGTGGACGACGTGTCCTTCACGCTCGCGCGCGGCGAGACGCTCGGCCTGGTCGGCGAGACCGGCAGCGGCAAGAGCACGCTCGGACGCCTGGTGCTGCGGCTGATCGAGCCCAGCGCGGGGCGCATCCGCTTCGACGGGCAGGAGGTGAGCACGGCCGCGCGCGGCGCGCTGCGCGCGCTGCGCCCGAAGATGCAGATGGTGTTCCAGGACCCGTACGGATCGCTCGATCCGCGCATGACGGCGGGCCAGATCGTCGCCGAGCCGCTGATCGCCCACGGCGTCGCGCGCGCCGAAGCGGCCGAGCGGGCGCGTGCCCTCCTGTCCAGCGTCGGGCTGCGCCCGGCGATGGCGGCGCGCTACCCGCACGAGTTCTCGGGCGGACAGCGGCAGCGCGTCGGCATCGCGCGCGCGATCGCGCTCGATCCGGCGCTGGTGGTGCTCGACGAGCCGGTCTCGGCGCTCGACGTCTCGGTGCAGGCGCAGATCCTCAACCTGCTCGCCGAGATCCAGGCGCGCTCCGGCGTGGCCTACCTGTTCATCTCGCACGACCTCGGCGTCGTGCGCCACGTCAGCGACCGGGTCGCGGTGATGTACCTCGGCCGGATCGTCGAGATCGGGCCGCGCGACGCGCTCTACCGCTCGCCCCGTCATCCGTACACCGTGTCGCTGCTGTCGGCGGTGCCCAGCGCCGATCCGGTGCGCGAGCGCGCACGGCCGCGCATCCGGCCGATCGGCGAGATCGGCAGCGCCGCCGCGCTCCCGGGCGGCTGCCGCTTCCATCCGCGCTGCCCGCGGGCGCGCCTCGTCGCCGCGAGCGGCGCCGAGCCGGTGGAGGCGTGCGGCACCCGACTGCCCCGCGCCTGCGTGCACGACGACCCCGCGCCGGCGCCGGCCGGCGCCGACGGCCACATGGCCGCCTGCCATTTCCACGACCTTGACTGAGGACGGATCCACGATGAGCGTCTCCCGCGAACGGAACTACGCCGGTGTCTTCGACGGCACCGTCGGCTTCGGCGCGAAGCCGGCGCTGGTGATCATCGACTTCACCCTCGCCTACACCACGCCGGGCTCGGCCTTCTACGGCGAGGGCGTGGTCCGCGCGGTGCGCGACACCGTCCCGCTGCTCGCCGCCGCGCGCGCGGCCGGGATTCCGGTGATCCACACCAAGGTCATGTACCACCCCTCGGGCGCCGACGGCGGCTGGTTCGTCCGCAAGGTGCCGGCGCTGCGCAAGCTCGTGCCCGGCGAGCCGCTCGCCGAGATCGATCCCGCGGTCGCGCCGCTCCCCGAGGAGGTGGTGATCGTCAAGCAGTACCCGAGCCCGTTCTTCGGCACGCCGCTCGCCCCGATGCTGGCGACGCTCGGCGTCGACACGCTGATCCTCGCCGGCTGCTCGACGAGCGGCTGCGTGCGCGCCGGTGCGCTCGACGGCGTGCAGCACGGCTACCGGGTGATCGTGCCGCGCGAATGCGTCGGCGACCGCCATGACGGGCCGCACGACGCCAACCTCTTCGACATCAACGCGAAGTACGGCGACGTGCTCGGGCGCGACGAGGTG
>JBAXJZ010000777.1:0-1674 GCA_037137595.1 Burkholderiales bacterium
GGCGCAGATCGCGGCGATCCGGAAGCTGCGCGGGAAGTAAGGCCCCGCAGGCCCCGCGCCCCGAGGCCCGGCACGGCGACGTGTCGGGCTTCGTCGTTTCCGGGCCCGGACGTCCGGGCCCTCGCGGCTGCGCCGCCTCGTCCGGACCAGCCGGCGGACCGCGCGTTCTGCCACGATCGGGGCACTGTCGCGAGGAGGCCTCCCGATCCGTTCCGTACCTGCCGGTCGCCGTCGTGCTCCGGGCTCGCCTTACCGTCGCGTGTCGATCGGTCCGGCCCGCGCCGCCCAGATCACACGAGTCGTGTGCGTCGCGCTCGCGGCGGCCCTGCCGTGCGTCGCACCGCTGCCCGCCGCGGCCCAGCCCGTCCTCGCGGGCGCGCAGGACGGCGTGCCGTGCCCCGACGCGCCGATCGCCGTCCGCGGCAGCGACGCCGAGGACCGCGCCGACCTCTGCTCGGGCGCCGCCGCGGCCGTCGCCTTTCTCGCGGACCACGGGCTCGACGCGCCCGGCCGCATCACTGTCGAGATCGTCTCGCGCATGCCGGCCGGATACGCGCCCGACGCCGCGGGATGCTTCGACACCGCGCGCAAACTCGTGCTGCTGCTCGACCACGCGGCCTTCGCGCGCTTCGGGCGCTGGATGGGGCGGCCGATCGACCGGGTGATGCATCGCGCGATCGCCGCGCACGAAGTCGCGCATGCGGTGTCCGCCACGCACTTCCTGGTCCGTCGCCCCCGTGTCGTCGCCCGCGAGTACATCGCCTACGTCGCGATGTACGCAACGATGGATCCCGCCCTGCGGGCGCACGCGCTGGCGGTGTTTCCGGAGGTGTCCTGGGCCGACGACGCGCCGCCGGACGAGGCCGAATACGCTGCCGATCCGATGCGTTTCGGGGCGCGCGCCTGGCGTCACTGGCTCGAGCCGGGACACGGCGCGCGGTTCCTGCGCGCGGTCGTCGAGGGTCGCGTCCTCGACGGCGACGAACCCTGAGCCCGCCCCGCGTCGCCGCGCCCCGCGACCGCGTCGCGTCGCCGCGCATCGAGGCCCCGGGGCGCCTGCGCGTGCCGCGCACCCGCCCCTGTCGATGCGGCCCGCGGCCGGATCCCCCATCATCGCGGTCGTGACCGAACCGACTGCCCACGTCCTCGCCGTCGACCTGCCCGCGCATGCGCTGCTCGCGCGGTATCGGGCCGACGCCGCCTTCACCGACTGCCTCGCCATCGACGTGCCGCGCCGCGTCACGCACGCCGCGTTCGTGGAAGCCTTCCTGACCACGCCGCTGTTCGGCCTCGAGCGGCGGCTGCTCGCGCTCTTCGCGCGCCGGCCGTCGACCGACGCGCAGGCGCGCCTGCTCGCGTCGGCCGCCGCGGACGACCGGCCGTTCGCCGCGTGGGCGGTGGAGGCGCGTGCCGAGCGGCAACTGCTGCTGCGCGACTTCACCGGCCGCACGCGGACCTGGCTGATGTCCGAGCCGCTCGGCGAGACCGCGACGCGGCTCTACCTCGGCTCCGCGGTGTTGCCCGCGGGCACCGACGCGTCGGGACGGCCGGTGATGGGCGTGGCCTTCCATGCGCTGAAGCCGTTCCACGCGCTCTATTCGCGGGCGCTGCTGACTGCGGCGCGGCGATGCCTCGTGCGGGCCGGGGCGGCGGACTCCGATCCCCTTCCGCTGC
>JBAXJZ010000778.1:0-1672 GCA_037137595.1 Burkholderiales bacterium
CGCCAGGCGCCGCGCGGCCGGCGCTCCAGCGACAGCGACTCGCGCAGCGCGGGCAGGCGGTCCGTCGCCGCGTGCGCCACCGCGCGGAACGCGATGCGGCCTTCGGCGCGGTCGCTACCGGGCAGGTCCACGCGGCGGCCGCGCCGCGCGAAGGGTTCCACCAGCGCGAGGATCGCGTGGTGGGTGAGGGGGCTGTCGGTGTCGTCCATGGTCCGGGCGCGGTGGCGGCGATTCTGCACGCCGCGCGACGCGCGCGCCGCGATTCTCCCCGCAGCCGGCGAGTCGCGGGTTTGACGGCCGGCGCGCGCGGGCGCGAAATCCGGGGCAGACCGCGGCGCGCGCAGGAGGCCCCGATGGACAGGCAGCGATCCACCCAGTTCATGCTCAGGCTCGTCGGCGACGTCTCGACCGCGATGGCCACGGCGCTCGCCTTCGTGGGCGACGAGGCCGGCCTGTTCCGCGCGATGGCGGGGGCCGGCCCGATGACGGCCGACGCGCTCGCCGGCCGGGCGGGGGTCCACCCGCGCTACGTCGCCGAGTGGCTGGCCGCGATGGCCGGTGCCGGCTACGTCGAGCACGACGCCGCGACCGACCGCTTCACGCTGCCCGACGAGCACGCGGTCTTCCTCGCCGACCCGTCGGCCGAGACCTACCTCGGCGGCCTGACGCGCGCGGTGCCCGGGATGGCGGGCATCGCACCGAAGCTCGCGCAGGCCTTCCGCAGCGGCCGCGGGCTGTCCTTCGCCGAGTTCGGTGCGGACCTGCCGGTGGGGCTCGAGCGGATGAACCGCACGGTCTACGAATCGCGGCTGGCGTCGACCTGGCTGCCGACGATGGCGGGCGTGGTCGAACGGCTTCGGGCGGGCGGCTGCGCGCTCGACGTGGGCTGCGGCACCGGCGTCGCGGCGATCGCGATCGCGAAGGCCTTTCCGGCCGCGCGCGTGGCGGGCCTGGACCTCGATCCGCACTCGATCGCGATCGCCCGCGGCTACGCGGCCGAGGCGGGGGTGGCCGAGCGCGTGTCCTTCGTCGTCGCGAGCGCCGAGGCGATCCCGCGCTCGCCGGCGCCCGACGGCCGCTGGGACCTGGTCAGCACCTTCGACGTGATCCACGACCTGCCCGATCCGGACGCCGCGCTGCGCGCGATCCGCGCGGCGCTGGCCGATGGCGGCAGCTACCTGATGGTCGAGCCGAAGGTGGCCGACACGCTCGCCGAGAACCTCGCCAATCCGTTCGCGCGGATGCTCTACGGCATCAGCTGCCTGCACTGCGTGCCGCAGTCGCTCGCGCAGGGCGGACCGGCGCTGGGGGCGTGCTGGGGGCCGGCGGCCGCGGCGAAGCGGGCGCGCGACGCAGGCTTCGCGCAGTTCATGCCGCTGCCGGTGAGGAGTCCGGCGCTGGCGTTCTACGAGGCGAAGGCGGGCTGAGGGGCGCGCGCCCCGTCAGAGCGTCCGCAGCGCCGCCGGCAGCGCCCGCGCCGCGCGCGGACGCCAGCCGGTGTCGAGCCCGCCGCGGCGCACGGCGATCCACGCGGTCTGCTCGAGCAGGTCGCGCTGCGCGCGGCTGCCGCCGATCCGCTCGTGCACCGGCAGCACCGGCTCGAGCGCGCGCCAGCAGCCCGCCCAGTCCTCGCGCGCGAACGCGGCGAACGCGTCGGCGATCGCGACGACGA
>JBAXJZ010000779.1:0-1671 GCA_037137595.1 Burkholderiales bacterium
GTCGTCGAGGAGGGGTGCGCGGCTGCCGGCAGGCGGCAGCGCCGGTGCCGAGGGGGCGGCGATGCCTGCGGCGGCGATGCCTGCGGCGGCGACGCCTGCGGCTCGCAGCGCCGCCGCGTGGACGACAAGGTGAAGCGCGGGCAGATCAAGGCCGCCCGGGGCCGCATCGTCGACTAGGGAGCTTCAGCACTTCCTGGTCGCGGGTGCGGGCGGTTCAGCGCGCGGGCACCATCACCAGGCCGTGCTCGGGCGCACGCAGCACCTCGAAGGTCCGCCCGGCGAGGTGCGGCGCGGCGAGCCGCTCGAGGGCGTCGGGGCGCGCGTGGGCGAGCTCGCGCAGCCAGTCTGCGCGGCCGTTCGCGGAAGGATCAGGGGAGGATGGATTCACGACGACGTCATCTAGATCACCGAGGATGCAGGCCAGTATCGACGTGCGGGATGACACTTCATTGACACTGCAGGACGGCCATCGCGACGAGGGCGCGCGCGGCGACGACGCCGGACCGCGCGTGCACCGCTGGACGCGCATCGCGGCGGCGCTGCGCGAGGACATCGATTCGGGCCGCTTCGCGCCGGGCGCGCGGCTGCCCAACGAGGCGACGCTCGCGGCGCGCTTCGACGTGAACCGCCACACGCTGAGACAGGCCGTGCAGCGCCTCGTGCACGAGGGGCGCGTTCACGTCGAGCAGGGCCGCGGCACCTTCGTGCGCGAACTGGTGCTCGATTACGCGCTCGGCCGCCGCACGCGGATGACCGAGAACCTCGCACGCGCCGGCGAGCGCGCGCGGCGCGAGCTGCTCGCGAGCGCGGTCGAGGCCGCGCAGGACTGGGCCGAGCCGCTCGCGCTCGAGCGCGACGCGCGGGTGGAGGTGCTACGCTCGCGTGCGAGCGTGCGCGGCCGACCGATCGGGCTGTCGACCACCGCCTATCCGGTCGAGCGGCTCGCCGGCGTGGCCGAGGCCTTCCGCGCCACCGGCTCGGTCACCGCCGCGCTCGCGCGGCTCGGTGTGCGCGACGCGGTGCGCGTGCGCAGCGCGGTCTCGTGCCGGCTGCCCACGCCCGACGAGGCCGACGCGCTCGCGCGCGCCGCGACGCAGCCCGTGCTCGTGGTGAGCTTCGTGAACGCCGACGCGCGCGGCGTGCCGGTCGAGGCGGGCCGCACGCTGTTCGCCGCCGACGCGGTGCAGCTCGTCGTGGAGCACGGGGCCTGAGCCCCCGGAGGACGGCGCCGATGACCGGACCCGCCGCACCGCGCTACGCGGCCTACTGGCTGCCCGCGACCACGCATCCGCTGTGGGCCGCGGGCTGCGCGTGGCTGGGCCGCGATCCGCGCGACGGCGGGCCCGGCTCGGGGCCGGCCCGGCCCTGGGCGAGCGCGCCGTGGCGCTACGGCTTCCACGCGACGCTGAAGGCGCCCTGCCGCCTCGCGTCCGGTGCCACCGAGTCCGGCTGGCTCGACGCGGTGGGCGCGGTCGCCGCGCGGCATGCCGCCTTCGAGCTGCCCGCGCTGCGGGTCGCGACGCTGGACGATTTCCTCGCGCTGCGGCCCGTGGCGGACCCGCCGGCCGACCATCCGCTGCGCCGCCTCGCCGACGACTGCGTGGCCGGCCTCGACGCGCTGCGCGCGCCCCCCGAGGCGGCCGAGCTCGCACGCCGCCTCGTGCCCGGCCT
>JBAXJZ010000780.1:0-1666 GCA_037137595.1 Burkholderiales bacterium
GGCAAGCGCTGGCTCGCGCCGCTCGCCGGTCTCGCCGCCGGCCTGGGCCTCGCCGCGCTGGCGAGCCACTTCGGCTTCGGCGACGAACTCGCGTCGTTCATGCTGATCGCGCTGCTCGCCCTGGTCGCGGTCGTCGTGGTCCGGATGCTGATGTCGCGCCGCTCGGCCGCGCAGCCGCAGCCCGCGTACGCCGGCGCGTACCGCACCACCGGCCTCGGCCAGGAGGCGTCGGTGCCGAACTGGCAGCCGGTGCCGGCGTCGCCGGCCTCGTCCGCGCAGCCGGTCGACGTGGTCCGCGCGGCCGCCGAGCCGGTCCACGGCGCGGTGCCCGCGGGCTTCGACGTCGAGGGCTTCGAGCGCAGCGCGAAGGTCTACTTCGTTCGCCTGCAGGCCGCCTTCGACGCCGGCGACGTTCAGGACCTGCGCGAGTTCACCAGCCCCGAGATGTTCGCCGAGCTCAAGCTCGAGATCGACGAGCGCCAGGGGCGCACGAACCGCACCGACGTCGTCACGCTCGACGGCCGCCTGATCGGCGTCGAGACCGGCCCGACCGAGCACCTGGCCAGCGTCCGCTTCTCCGGGATGCTGCGCGAGGAGGCCGGCGCCGCGGCCGAGCCCTTCGACGAGGTCTGGAACTTCGCCCGTCCGGCCGACGGCTCGGGCGGCTGGGTGCTCGCCGGCATCCAGCAGCTGGCGAAGGCCTGAGCGTCTTGACCGGGGTCCCGCTGCCGCTCGCGCAGACCGCGCTGTCCGCGCTGAACCACGTGCTGCGCCAGCAGCAGTGGGCGCGCGACCGGCTCCGGGCCCACGCCGGGCGCACCGTCCGGATCGTCGTCGCCACGCCACTCGGACCGGTCCGGTCCGACGCGCGGATCGCCGACGAAGGGGTGCTGGAGGTGGCGACGGTCGCGTCGCCGACGGTCACGCTGTCGCTGACGCCGTCGGTCGACGCGCTCTTCGGCGTGCTGCGCGACGGCGCGCGCGGGCTGTCCGGCCACCTGAAGGTGGAGGGCGACGTGATGGTCGCCGCGGCCATCGGCGAGATCGCCCAGCACCTGCGCTGGGACGTCGAGGAGGACCTCAGCCGCGTGCTCGGCGATCGCGTCGCGCACCGGATGGGCGAGACCGCCCGTCAGGGCGCGAAGCAGGCCGAGGACCTGCGCGGCCGCGTCGAGACCGGTGTCCGTCAGTTCCTGGTCGAGGAGGACCGGCAACTCGTCGGTCGCGAGGACCTGCGAACGCTGAGCGACGCGGTCCGCGCGCTCGAGATCACGCTGTCGCGGCTCGAGGCGGCGCTGCCGCCCGAGCCGGCACGCTGACCGCCGCCTGCGGGCGGTTCATCGGGCCGGCGCGGACCGCCGCAGCGCCCGGTCGTTCAGAACGCGTCGAACAGCCGCGCGACCGCCGCGCGGTCGAGTCCCGCGGCCAGCGCCAGCGAGACGACCAGGCGCGCCTTGTGCGGCGGCATCCGGCCCGCTGCGACGAAGCCGAAGCGGTCGTCGTCGACGCCCGCGCCGTGCGTGACCGGCCCCGCGGCCACGCGGCTCGAACGCACCACCAGCACGCCCTCGGCCGCCGCCGCCGCGAGGGCGTCGCGCATCGGGTCCGACATCGTGCCGTGGCCGGTGCCCGCGACCACCAGGCCCTTCGCACCGCGCGACACGAG
>JBAXJZ010000781.1:0-1666 GCA_037137595.1 Burkholderiales bacterium
CCTCGCAGTTCTTCCCGCGCTACTGGCGGCTGGGCGGCCTGTCGGCGACGCTCGCCGAGGAGTCGGGCGAGCTGGCCGCCGGCTACGGCACGCCGGTGGTCCGGATCGCGCCGCGCGTGCCCTCGCGGCGCATCGACCTGCCGCCGCGGGTGTTCGTCGACGCGGCCGACCGCGACACGGCGCTGGTCGCGCGGGTCGACGCGCTCGCGCGCGGCGCGGGCCGGCCGGTGCTGGTGGCGGTCCGCGATGTGGCCGAGGCCGGCCGCATCGAACGGGCGCTGCGCGACGCCGGGCTCGACCCGACCCGGATCGACGCGGCCCACGCCGACGGCGAGCCGGCCGCGGTCGACGCCGCCGGCCGGCCCGGTCGCGTCACGATCGTGACCGACATGGCAGGCCGAGGCACCGATGTGGTGCTCGAGCCGCAGGCGATCGAGGCGGGCGGCCTCGCGCTGGTCGCGACCCACGTCCACGCATCGGGCCGCCTCGAGCGGCAGCTGCTCGGACGGGTGGCGCGCCGCGGTGAGCCCGGCTCGTCCGAGGCCCTGCTGGTCGGGTCGGACCCGGTTTCGATCGAAGGCGGACGCGGGGTCTCGCCTTTGATCGGACGGTGCCTTCCGCACGTACCCGAGGCCGTGGTGGCCGGGCTGTTGCGAACCGTAAAAAGGTGGGCGGCGGGGCGCGCGCGGCGGCAGCGGCTCCGGTTGCGAGAGGCCGCGCGGGCCCGTGCCCGCCGCGACCTCGTCGGACGCGTCGAAGACTGATCGGACCATGACCCCACCCCGCGACCGCCTCACCCTCGCCCTGCGCAGCGCGCTGGGGGCGATGCTGTGCGCGTCGTCGTGGACGCTGCACGCGCAGGCGCTCGACTGCCTGATCCAGCCGAACCAGGTGGTGCAGGTGGGCGCGCCGGTGGCCGGCGTGCTCGAGACCCTCGACGCGGAGCGCGGCGACCTGGTGCGGCGCGGGCAGGTGGTGGCGCGGCTGGAGTCCGCGGTCGAGCGCGCGAACGCGCAGCTGGCCCGGGTCCGTGCCGAGCAGTCCGCCGAGTTCCAGGCCGCCGAGCGCAACCGCGAGTTCGCGCGGCGCGAGCGCGATCGCGCGCGCGAGCTGGTCGACGAGCAGTTCGTCTCGAAGGCCGCGGCCGACAAGGCCGAGACCGAGGCGAAGGTCAGCGAGGACCGCCTGCAGCAGGCGATCGAGCGGCGCCGACAGGCCGAGCAGGAGCTGCGGCTGGCCGAGGCGCAGCTCGCGCGGCGCGAGGTGCGGGCGCCGATCGCCGGCATCGTCGTCGACCGGTTCCTCAGCGCCGGCGAACTCGTCGAGGAGCGGCCGATCCTGCGGATCGCCGAGGTCCATCCGCTGCGCGTGGAGGTGGTGGTGCCGGCCGCCGGGTTCGGGCAGGTCCGCGTGGGCCACCGGGCGACCGTCCGGCCGGACGCCGGTCCGGTGCCGGAGGCCGCGGGCACGGTGACCATCGTCGACAAGGTGCTCGACCCCGCCAGCAACACCTTCCGGGTCCGGCTGTCGCTGCCGAATCCTGACCTGAGGATTCCCGCGGGCGCCCGCTGCAAGGTCGACCTCGGCGTCGACCTGCAGGCCGCCGCCGGCGGGCGCGCGCGGCCGGCCGCGCCGGTCGCCGAGCCGCCGCTGCCGGGCCCGATGG
>JBAXJZ010000782.1:0-1665 GCA_037137595.1 Burkholderiales bacterium
TTCTATCGCTCAGGCCAGGCCGGGGGCGCGTCGACGCGCATCCGAGTGCGGCCCGAGCGCGGCGGCGCGAACCTGTTCCTGTCGCCCGGTGACCTGGTCGAACTGGACGAGTCCACCAGCTCGTTCACCGTGTTCAACGCGGACGGCACGGGGACCATCGTCGGTGAGCTGGTGTGCGGTCGCGGGAAGTTCGCGTCGACCGCCGTCGCCGGCACCGTCGAGGTGATCGACGGTGGCCGCGCGCGGTCGCTCGCCGGCCTGGCGTTCGGCGGGTATGCGTTCCAAGCTGGCGCCGCGTCGAACGCTGCCCTGGTGCAACTGTGGAACCCCGCCGGATCGGGGCGCCGCGTGGTGGTCGAGCGGCTGTCGGTCGTCACGGACACGAACAACGGGGCCTGGCTGTCGACCGCCGTCGCGCAGCTCGCGACGGTGGTCGGTCAAGGTGTCTCGAAACTGGTCGGCGGCGCCGCGTCGGCGATGCAGATCCGCCGCGCCAACGACCCCGCGTTCCCGGCCGCGCTGCCGCTCGACGCGGTGGTCCTGCCCAACAGTGCGACCGTGATCAAGGGATACAACCCTGTCTCACCCGTCGTGATCCCGCCTGGCTCCGGGTTTACCGCCTGGTCCACGGGGCCGGCGGGCCTGGGCGCGTCCTTCGAGTGGTTCGAGGAACCCGTCTAACCATGCGCGAGCTGGCGATCGTTGCCGCCCTGGCCGCGCTCGGATGGGGCGCCTGGACCCTGTACCAGCGTTCGACGCCCTGGGCTCGGTACGTGGAGCTGCGCGGCCCCGCCGAGGGCGCCGCAGACGACGCCGAGCCCCCGCCCGCATCGCCCGAAGTCGAGGCCGACACCGTGACCACTGCCGCCCGTTGGACCCCGCCCGCCGCCGCCGGCCCGTACCTGTCCGCGATCGCCGCCGCGGAAGCCCGCTACGGCATCCCGTCGAACATGCTGGCGCGCCTGCTGTGGCAGGAATCGCGATTCCGCCCCGACATCATCGAAGGGCGCACCCGCTCGCCGGCCGGCGCCGTCGGAATCGCCCAGTTCATGCCTGCCACGGCGCGACAGTTCAACCTCGACCCGCTCGACCCGATCGCGTCGATCGATGCCGCCGGCCGTTACCTGTCGCAGCTCTACCGGCGGTTCGGTACCTGGGCCCAGGCGCTCGCGGCGTACAACTGGGGGCAGGGGAACGTCGCACGCCGAGGGCTCGACCAGGCGCCGGCAGAGACTCGGCGCTACTACTCGTCCATCCTTTCCGACCTGGGGCTCGCATGAACCGATCGACCCTGCTGCTGATCGCGGGCGCCGCCGTCGCGCTGCTGCTGCTGAACCGCCGCGCGATGGCCGCCGACCATGTTTCGCCGTCGAACCCGCGACAGTGGCAGCCGGACTTCCGGCTGACGGGCGAGACAGCCGAGGACCGCGCACAGGCGTCGGTCCGCGCGAACGGTGAGCGGGTGTGGTCGGTGCCGACCGACATTCGCCGGTGGCTCCCCGACGGTGACCTGACCGGGCTCCCGCCGTCGGGCAACCTGGGCCCCGCTGCGGCGGCTCGCACGTCGCCGCTGCTGCAACTGTTCTCCATGTCCGAGCCCCCGGAGCGGGCGAACGGCGCGCAGCCGCCGGCCCTGGTCGCCGCAGTCGAGGCCCCGGCGCCGGC
>JBAXJZ010000783.1:0-1661 GCA_037137595.1 Burkholderiales bacterium
CCACCGTCCGCGCGTCCGACCCGCCGCAGCCGGCGTCGTTGGCATCGTCGGCTTCGACCGTGTCCCAGCGGACCGCGCCCTCGCGGACCGCACCCGCGCGGGCCGCACCCGTGCCAAACGCACCCGTGCCAAACGCACCCACGCCAAACGCACCCGCGCCAAACGCACCCGCGCCAAACGCACCCGCGCCAAACGCACCCGCGCCGACCGCACCCGCGCCGCCCGAGCCCCGGCGGCGGCGCGGCGGCACGCCCTGGCGCGAACGCCCGACCCGCGAGCAGATCGCCGAGATGCCGCCCTTCGAGGCGCTGCCGATCGAGCGCATCGTGCTGGTCCGCACCCCCGCCGAGGTCGACGACGCGCTGCAGGCCCTGCGACGGGCGCGCACCGTCGGCTTCGACACCGAATCGAAGCGCACCTTCACCCGCGACGCGGTCCGCGACGGACCGCACGTGATCCAGTTCGCCACCTCCGACCGGGCCTTCGTCGTGCAGGTCGACGATGGCGTGCCGATCGACTTCCTGCGCACGGTGCTCGACACCGAGGACATCGTGAAGGTGGGCTTCGGTCTCGACTCGGACCGCGGCCCGCTCGAGCAGAAGCTGGGCCTGCGGCTGCGCGGCACGGTCGAGCTCTCGCAGGTGCTGCGCCGGCTGGGGCACAAGGACGCGCTCGGCGCGAAGGCAGCGGTGGCGGTGGTGCTCGGCCGGCGGCTGCAGAAGTCGAAGAGCGTGCAGACCTCGAACTGGGGCGCGGCGGTGCTCACGCCGCAGCAGCTCCGCTATGCCGGCAACGACGCCTATGCCGCGCTCAAGGTGTACCAGGCGATGGAGGAGGACAGGACGTGATCGCCGTGATCTTCGAGGTCTGGCCGAAGGCCGGCCACGCACAACGCTACTTCGACCTGGCCGCCGAGATGCGGCCGATGCTGCAGTCGATCGACGGCTTCATCTCGGTCGAGCGGTTCCAGAGCCTCACCACCGACGGCAAGTTCCTGTCGCTGTCGCTGTGGCGGGACGAGGCCGCGGTGCGGGCCTGGCGCACGCACGCGGGGCACCGCGCGGGCCAGCAGGCAGGCCGCAGCGAGGTGTTCGACGACTACCGGATCCGCGTCGCCGCGGTGATCCGGGACTACGGCATGACGGACCGCGAGCAGGCGCCGCCGGATTCGTGCGCGGTGCTGATCTGAGCGCGACGCCGCACGATCCGGACGGCCGGCTGGCCGCCCGGACGCCGGCGGGATAAGGTGCCCGGCCATGGAACGTCGATCCGTCCTCGCGGCCCTCCCCGCCGCCCTCGCCCTCACCGCGGTCCCCGTCGCCCGCCCGGCGCGCGCGCAGGCGCGCGAGCTCGTCTACGAAGGCGAATCGGGCGGCGTCGTCACGCGGCTGCAGCTGCGGCTCGACGGCCGGCGCGCCGACGGCGTGCTGCTCGAGTCGGGCCTCACGCTGCCGGTGGCCGGGTCGGTCGATGGCCGCCGCCTGGACGCCGCCGTCCTCGACCCGCGCTCGGGCGCGACGCTGCTGCGGATCACCGGCGAGCTGCGCGACGACGGCGCGCGGATCACCGCGCATCCGGAGGGCGGCGGGGCGGCGCGCACCCTGGCGATGTCGCGGATCGCGGGCGCGACGTCGCCCGCGGCCGGCACCGCGGGCGGGCCC
>JBAXJZ010000784.1:0-1659 GCA_037137595.1 Burkholderiales bacterium
GAGTTCGAGCTCGTGCGCGTCGACGAGCGCGGCGCGTTCCAGCCTGCCCAGGACCTCCGGATGCGGCTGGTCCGCGAGGACCGCCGCTGGTACTGGCGATACGACGAGGGCCGGGGCTGGAACGGCGGCTACATCGTCGAGGAGGAACTGGTCGAGGCACGGACGCTGTCCCTGCCCGCGCGGCAGAAGCTCGCGCTGACGGTCGGCTGGGGCCGCTATCGGCTGGAGATCCTCGATCCGCAGACGGGCAGGGCGCTGCGCTACCGGTTCTACGCCGGCTGGGGCGCGCAGGACGCCGACGACGTCGGCAACCGTCCGGATCGCGTGCAGCTCAAGCTCGAGGGGGCGCCCTACGCGGCCGGGGCGGTGGCGAAGCTGAACGTGGTGCCGCCGCACGACGGCGAGGCGCTGGTGACGGTCGAGGCCGACCGCGTGCTCTGGACGCGGCGTGTCCCGGTGAAGGCCTCGGGCACCACGCTCGAGATCCCGGTGGATGCCGCATGGAACCGGCACGACCTGTACGTGGCGGTGGTGGCGTTCCGGCCGGGCAGCCAGGGCGACCGCGTGACGCCGGCGCGCGCGCTCGGCCTGGTGCATCTGCCGCTCGCGCGCGACGCGCGCAGGCTGAAGGTGTCGATCGACGCGCCCGCGAAGACCACGCCCGAGCAGCGCGTGCCGGTGAAGCTGAAGCTCGCCGACGCCGGCGGGCGGCCGCCGGGCGGCGGGTCGGCGATGGTCACGCTGTCGGCGGTCGACGTCGGCATCCTGAACATCACGCGTTACGCGTCGCCGGATCCGGCCGGCTTCTTCTTCGGCAAGGGCCGCTACGAGGCCGACCTGCTCGACCTCTACGGGCGGCTGATCGAGAAGATGGACGGCGGCGTGGCACGGCAGAAGTTCGGCGGCGACGCCGCGATGCGCGACTCGCAGAGCCTGCCGCGGCGCGTTCGGCTGGTGGACCTCTTCAGCGGCCCGGTCGCGGTCGACGCGAACGGCGAGGCGACGGTGCCGCTGAACCTGCCGGACTTCAACGGCACGCTCCGTCTGATGGCGGTGGCCGCGACCGCCGACGGCTACGCGAGCGCGGACCGCGAGATGACGGTGGCCGCGCCGCTGGTGGCCGAGCTCGCGATGCCGCGCTTCGTGTCGCCGGGCGACGCGGCCACCGTCGCGATGGACCTCACGAACCTGTCGGGCGCCGCGCAGTCGGTGACGGTGAAGCTCGAGGCGGACCCGGCGCTGAAGCTCTCCGGCGGCCCGACCGGGCCGGTGCGGCTCGCCGACGGGCAGCGGACGGTGCTGCGCTGGACGGCCGAGCCCACGCAGGCGGACGCGCTCGCGGCGCTGAAGATCACCGCGACCGCCGGCGCGCTGAAGGTGGTCCGCGAGGCGGCGCTGCAGGTGCAGCCGCCGGTGGCGGCGCCGCGCGTGGTGCGCCGCGTGCGGATCGCGCCCGGCGACACCCTCAAGCTCGACCCGACGCTCGCCGACGGGCTGTGGCCGGGCTCGACCACCGTGGGCCTGGCGCTGTCCTCGTCGATCCCCATCGACGTGCGCGGTGCGCTGCGGGGCCTGCTCGGCTATCCGTACGGCTGCCTCGAGCAGACGACGAGCCGTGCCTATCCGCTGGTCTTCCTCGACGAGGCCGGCGTCGCCGCC
>JBAXJZ010000785.1:0-1652 GCA_037137595.1 Burkholderiales bacterium
CGAGCCGGGCCACGCGCGGATGCTCGAGGCGCTGGGCGCCGAGCCGCTGCTCGACCTGGGGCTGCGGCTCGGCGAGGGCAGCGGCGCGGCGCTCGCGGTGCCGCTGCTGCGCGCGGCCGCGCGCCTGCTGGACGAGATGGCGACGTTCGCGTCGGCGGGCGTCAGCGGGCGGGCCGACGGACCGGGGGCGGCATGATGACGGACCGCGCTGCCGCCGAAACCGACGACCGCGACGACGGCCCGCTGCCCATCCTCGTCGAGGGCGACCCGCGCCTGGGTGAACCGGCCCGCCCGGTCGACGCGGCCGACCCCGCGCTGCCGCGGCTGCTGCGCCGGCTGCACGCGACGCTCGCGGACTTCCGCGCCCGCCACGGCTTCGGCCGCGCGATGGCCGCGCCGCAGGCGGGCGTGCCGCTGCGCATCGTCGTGATGAACCTCGGCGCCGGGCCGTTCGCGCTGCTCGATCCGCGGATCACGCGGCGCAGCGCCGAGACCATCGAGGTGTGGGACGACTGCCTGTCGGTGCCCGGCCGCTGCGTGAAGGTGCTGCGCCATCGCAGCGTCGACCTGGTCTACCGCGACGAGCGGGGTCGCGAGCGGCACTGGACCGACCTGCCGCCGGACCTCGCCGAACTCGTCCAGCACGAACTCGACCATCTCGACGGCGTGCTGATGACCGCGCGCGCGGACGGCCCCGACGCGATCCGTCCGCTCGCCGAGCGTCCGGTCGGCGGCGGCCTGCCCTCGATCGCGCGGCGGCTGTCGCTCGAGCGGATCGCAGCCGCGGTGCCCACGCTGCCGCCCGAGTTCCGCGACACGCCGCAGTACGACTGCGAGCCGCTGTCGGAGGCGCTCGGCTGCCGGCTGACGATCAAGGTCGAGACCGCGAACCCGATCCGCAGCTTCAAGGGCCGGGGCGCATCGGTGCTGGTCGACGCGCTGACCGCCGCCGGCGAGCGCGGCCCGATCGTCTGCGCGAGCGCGGGCAACTGGGGCCAGGCGGTGGCCTACTCGGCGCGCCGGCGCGCGATCCCGACGATCGTCTGGGCCTCGGTGAACGCGAACCCGCTGAAGGTGGCGCGGATGCGGGCGCTGGGCGCGGAGGTCCGTCTCGAGGGCGAGGACTTCGACGCGGCGAAGGCGGCGGCGAAGGCCTGGGCGGCCGCGCACCGCGCGCGCTGGGTCGAGGACGGCCGGGAGGCCGAGGTCGCCGAGGGGCACGGCTCGATCGCGGTCGAGCTGCTCGCGCACGGCGACGCCTTCGACCACCTGCTGGTGCCGCTGGGCAACGGCGCGATGCTCGCCGGCATCGCGCGGTGGTTCAAGGCCGCGTCGCCCGCGACGCGGGTCGTCGGCATCTGCGCGCGCGGCGCGCCGTCGATGGCCGACAGCCTGCGCGAGGGCCGCGCGGTGGAAACCGCGCGCGCCGACACGATCGCCGACGGCATTGCGGTCCGCGTGCCGGTGCCCGAGGCGCTGGAGGACCTGCGCGGCCTCGTGGACGAAGTGCTGCTCGTCGACGAGGACGACATCGTCGCCGGCATGCGGCTCGCGCTCGACCGCGCGGGGCTGCTGCTCGAGCCGTCGGGCGCGGTCGGGATCGCGGCGCTGGTCGCGCACCGGGCGCGGTTCGAGGGCGCGCGGGTGGCGAC
>JBAXJZ010000786.1:0-1647 GCA_037137595.1 Burkholderiales bacterium
CGCCCGCGCGACACCGGCATCCCCGCCCGGATCCGCGACGCCGCCGGCCGGAATCCCGCCGCCGGCGACCCCGACGAGGCCCCCGAGGTCCGCGCGCCGCGCGTCGACGCGCCCGTCGAGCGCCGCGCCCCCGAGCGCCACCTGCTGTCCGTCCTCAGCGACCTCGACCTCGCCGACTTCCCGGCCGACCCGCAGCGGCTCCGGATGGACGCGGACATCGCCCTCGGTCAGCTCGACCGCGACGTCTGGCTGGAGCTGGTGGGCCGCGACGGCACGGTGCAGGAGGTCAAGGTCGCCTGGATCAACACCCGGCGCACCGTGGTCCTGCTGGTGCGTCGCCCCGACCGGCGCGCGATGTCGCTGCGCATCGACGAACTGCGCGAGCGTTTTGCGCAGCGCCGGGCGGCGATCATCCGCTGAGCGTCGCGCGCGCTCAGCGCGCGGGGAAGGTCACGATGTGGTCCGCGGCGAAGCGGATGCCGATCGGCTCGCCGATCCGGTGGTCGTGGTGGCTCGGCACCAGCGCGAGCAGCGCCTGGCCGCTGGGCAGCTGCAGGGTGTAGAGGAACTGCGCGCCGCGGAACGCCTTGCGCATCACCCTCGCCTGGATCGGACTCGCGTCGTCGTGCACGACGTCGTCGGGGCGCAGCAGCACCGTCAGCTCGCCGCCCGGACCGGCGTTCGCGCGCGCGGCCTCGACGTCCTCGCGCTGCACGATCGGCAGCGTCCCCAGCTCCACCTCGAGCTGCGCGCCGCCGGCATCCTCCACCAGCCATCCGCGCAGGAACACGCCCATGCCGACGAAGTCGGCCACGCTGCGGCTCGCCGGGTGGTGGTACAGGCGCCAGGCCTCGTCCCACTGCGCGATCCGACCCCGCTCCATCACGCCCACCGAGTCGGCGAGGGCGAAGGCCTCGTACTGGTCGTGGGTGACCATCAGCGTGGTCGTGCCCGCGCGCTTGAGGATCTCGCGCAGCTCCAGCGCGAGCGACTCGCGCAGGTCGGGGTCCAGGTTCGAGAAGGGTTCGTCGAGCAGCAGCAGCGCCGGCTCCGGGGCCAGGGCGCGGGCCAGCGCCACGCGCTGCTGCTGGCCCCCCGAGAGCTCGTGCGGGAAGCGGTCGCCGAACCCGGCCAGTCCGACCAGCGCCAGCATCGCGTCGATCCGCTGGCGCCGCGCCGAGGCCGTGCGGCCCTGCAGCCCGAACCCGACGTTGCCCGCGACGTCCAGGTGCGGGAACAGCGCGTAGTCCTGGAACACCACGCCTACGCCGCGCCGCTCGGGCGGCAGCACCGAACGCGGCGTCGACACCTCGCGCCCACCGATCCGGACCGAACCGGCGTCGGGCGCGACGAAGCCCGCGACCGCGCGCAGCGCCGTGGTCTTGCCGCAGCCCGAGCTGCCGAGCAGGCAGCCGATCTCGCCGCCGGCGAGCGAGAACGACAGCCCGTCGAGCACCTGCTGGCGACGGCCGTCGACGTCGAACGCCACCGCGAGCCCGTCCACCGAGAGCGACGGCGCCGCGGCGGCCGCGCCCGGCGGCGAGGCCGCGACGGCGGCCCGGGCGTCAGGCGCCGGAGGGCGGCCCAGGGCGTCGACGGGAGCGCGATCCATCAGATGCGATTGCCTATAATTCTCATCCGCATGAA
>JBAXJZ010000787.1:0-1640 GCA_037137595.1 Burkholderiales bacterium
GGGTCGACGTGGCACCCCGCAGCGACTCGCCGATCTCGACGCCTCACTGGGACCCCGACCATGACCGACATCTCCCCGTTCGTCGCGCGCCGCCGGCGCCTGGCCGACACCATCCGCACCCGCGGCGGCGGCGTGGCCGTCGTCGCCAGCGGCGGCGAACTCGCGCGCAACCGCGACACCACGTATCCGTTCCGCTCCGACAGCTACTTCTGGTACCTCGCGGGCTTTCCCGAGCCCGACTCGGTGGTGGTGATCGACGCGCGCGGCGCGCAGCCGCGCTCGATCCTCTTCTGCCGCGACAAGAACGAGGAGCGCGAGATCTGGGACGGCTACCGCTGGGGCCCGGCCGCCGCGGCCGACCGGTTCGGCTTCGACGAGGCCCGCTCGATCGAGCGCCTGGACGCCGACCTGCCCGGCCTGCTGGCCGACGCGCCCGCGGTCTGGACGATGCTCGGCGTGCCCGAGGCCGACACGGCGATGCAGCGCTGGCTGGCCGCGGTCCGTGCGCAGGCGCGCGCCGGCGTGACCGCGCCGGCGGCGGCCTGGGACGTGCGCGGCCCGCTCGACGAGATGCGGCTCGTGAAGGACGAGGCGGAGCTCGGCACCATGCGCCGCGCCGCGCGGATCTCGGCGGCGGCCCACGTGCGCGCGATGCGCGCGACCGTGCCCGGGCGGCGCGAGTACGAGATCGAGGCCGAGCTGCTGCACGAGTTCCGCCGCTGCGGCTCGCCCTTCCCCGCCTACGGCTCGATCGTCGCCACCGGCCGAAACGCCTGCGTGCTCCACTACCGCGAGAACGACGCGGTGCTGAAGGACGGCGAGCTGCTGCTGATCGACGCCGGCTGCGAGCTCGAGGGCTACGCGTCCGACATCACCCGCACCTGGCCGGTCAACGGCCGCTTCAGCGGTCCGCAGCGCGAGCTCTACGACGTGGTGCTCGCCGCGCAGGCCGCGGCCATCGCCGCGACGAAGGCGGGCGCGCGCTTCACCGATCCGCACGACGCGGCGGTCCGCGTGCTCGCGCAGGGCATGATCGACGCGAAGCTCGTCGAGGGCACGCTCGACGGCGTGATCGAGAGCGGGTCCTACCGGCGCTTCTACATGCACCGCACCGGCCACTGGCTGGGCATGGACGTACACGACTGCGGCGACTACCGCGAGCCCGGCGAGGCCGCCGGCGACGGCGGCGAGAAGCCGTGGCGCGTGCTGCGGCCGGGCATGGTGCTCACCGTCGAGCCCGGGATCTACGTGCGGGCCGCCGACGACGTGCCCGCGGCCTACCACGACATCGGCATCCGGATCGAGGACGACGCTGTCGTCACCGCGACCGGCTGCGAGATCACCACCGGCGACGTACCGAAGGCGGCGACCGAGATCGAGGCGCTGATGCGCGCGCGATGAGCGACGCCCGCGCGGCGCCCGAGGCCGGTCCGTGGCGCGTGGCGGGCGCCGGGCCGGTGGCGCTGGCCTTCGCGCTGTTCGCGGTGCGCCGCGGCGTGCCGGCATCCCGGATCGCACTCGACCCGCCGCCCGATCCCGACGCGCCGGTGCCGCCCGCGCTCGCGGCGCGCACGCTTGCGCTGTCGCACGGCACGGCGCAGCTGCTCTCGCGGGTCGCGACGCTGCCGCCCTCGGGGCGG
>JBAXJZ010000788.1:0-1629 GCA_037137595.1 Burkholderiales bacterium
TTTGATCAGCAGAACAACCACCAGCAGGCCGACCGCGATCGTCAGCTGGTATTCCCCGCCGAAGAAATAGCTGGCGAAGGCGTTCAGCAGACCGAGCGCGAAGCCGCCGATCAGCGCGCCGACGTTCGAGCCCAGCCCGCCCACCGCCAACGCGATGAAGCCGTTGAGCGTGAGGGTCATGCCGAGCGCGAAGTAGGCGAAGGTGAGCTGGCCGGCCGCGAAGCCGGTGAGTCCGCCCAGCGCGCCCGCGAGCACGTAGGACGCGACGCGGATCCGGTCGGTGGACACGCCGCGCGCACGGGCCGCGAACGCATCCTCCGACATCGCGACGAAGAGCTTCCCGTACAGCGTGCGCGAGTAGAAGAGCTCGAGCCCCACCGCCATCACGACCGCGAGCGCCACCGGCAGCCAGAACTTCTGGTCGGCGACGCCGGCGCTGAAGTCCTGGGGGATCAGCCGCGGGAAGGGCTTGGGCTCGGTGCCCCACCACAGCCCCACCGCCTGCTGGACCATCGTGGCGACCGCGAGCGTGGACAGCAGCCACAGGTGCTCGTCGCTGCGCGCGAGCACCCGGCGGATCGCCACGACGTCGGTCAGCCAGCCGAACAGCGCACCGACGCCGACGCCGGCGAGCAGCCCCACCGGCCACGGCAGGCCGAGCCCCGAGATCGCGTAGGCGCCGAACACGCCCCCGAGCATCGGGATGTGGCCGGTGGTGACCGACAGCACCTTCGAGGTCGAGAACATCACGTTGTAGACGAGCGCCGTCGCGGCGAACAGCGCGCCGGTGGCGAGGCCCGAGACGATCACGAACAGCATCGCTGCGATCCGGTGGCGGAGGCTCGGCGGGGCTCAGGTCACTTGGCGACCTTGAACGACCCGTCCTTGAACGTGTTGGCCACGTTCGCGACCATGCCGCTGTCCGGGAAGCCGTCGTGCTTGGTCGGGCCCCAGGTGTAGGTCGCGTAGACGCCCTTGAAGTTCTTCGTGTTCTCCAGGACCTTCTGGATCGCGGCCGGATCGGTCGAGCCTGCGGTCTTCACCGCGTGCTCGATGATCTTCACGCAGTCGTAGCCCATCGCCACCCACCAGAACAGGATGTCGATCTCGCCGCCGTTGGGCACGAGCTTGGCGCGGACCTTGTCGACCAGCTGCTGGGTCTGGGCGGGCAGCTTGCCGTCCTCGCCGAACGAGGTGCTGACGTAGCCCGAGCCGTAGGTGTTGTTCCAGTACTCGGGCTTGTTCAGCAGCTTGCGGATCTGCGCCGCCATCAGCGCCGGATGGCCCACCACCGGCACGTCCCAGCCCATGTCGCCGCGGGCGTTCAGCAGCCGGCCGAGCAGGCCGGTGGCGGCCGACCACGGCATGATCACGTCGGCCCCGGCCGCCTTCGCCTTCTGCAGCTCGTCGGTGAGGTCGGTCTTGTTCGGGTCGATCAGCACCGTGTAGACGGGCTTCACGCCGGCGGACTCCAGCAGCGTGTTCGCGGTCCGCGCGCTCGCGGTGCCGTAGCCGGTGGTGTCGCCGATCACCGCGACCTTCGTGCGCTTGAGCCGCTTCAGCGCGTAGTCGTTCGCGGTCGAGATCCACTGCGTGTTGGGGTTGATCACCCGGAACGCGCGCGGATAG
>JBAXJZ010000789.1:0-1625 GCA_037137595.1 Burkholderiales bacterium
CGGTGGGGCGCCGTGCGACCCGCCGGCGCGCCGCCGCGCGCGACGCACGGCCCGCTGCCGCCGATGACCGATGCCTCGCTGGTCGCCTCCGACGGCTTCCACCCGGGGCCGGGCGCCTATGCGGTCTGGGCCGACGCGCTCGCGCCGCACGTGCTCGGCCGGCACCGCTGAACGCGTGGCCGGGTCCGGCCCTTGCTTCGCCGTCCTGCACGCGGGAATCCATTCCGCGCACAGGAGATCCAGATGAACCGTGACAAGATGGTCGGCGCCGCCAAGGACGTGGCGGGCCGGGTGCAGCGCAGGGTCGGGCAGGCGACCGATGATCCGGCGATGGCCGCGCGCGGCGCCGCCAAGCAGCTCGAGGGCAAGATCCAGAAGGGCGTGGGCGAGGTGAAGGAGGCGGTCCAGAGGGTCCGCGACGACATCCACGACGCCCGCCACACCCGCGACACGACCTGCTCCGGCGGCGTCGGCCGCAAGAGCGGGCTCTGAGCGTCGCCGGGTCGCGCCGCCGTCGATCCTGACGGCGACTCGGCCCGGTTACGCGCACCGATCCGCCGTGCCGGGATCGAGGGGCCCGCGTCGCCGAACGGCGGGGATCCGTGCGAGCATCGACGCATGGACACCTCATTCGTGCTCGAGACCCGCGACGGTGGCGTCGTCACCCTCACCCTCAACGATCCGGACCGGCGCAACGCGCTGTCGACCCAGGCCCAGTGGGACGCGGTCGTCGACGCCTGCGAGCGCGTCGCCCGCGACCCCGAGGTCCGCTGCGTGATCCTCACCGGCGCCGGCAGCGCGTTCTGCGCCGGCGGCAACGTGAAGGACATGAAGGACAAGGCGGGCATCGCGGCGGGCTCGCCCTACGCGATCCGCGAGGGCTACCGCGCGGGCATCCAGCGGATCCCGCTCGCGCTCTACCACCTCGACATCCCGACCATCGCCGCGGTCAACGGCCCGGCGATCGGCGCGGGCTGCGACCTCGCCACGATGTGCGACATCCGCATCGCGTCGGACCGCGCGAAGTTCGCCGAGAGCTTCGTGAAGCTCGGCATCATCCCCGGCGACGGCGGCGCGTGGCTGCTGCCGCGCGCGGTCGGCATGTCGAAGGCCTGCGAGATGGCCTTCACCGGCGACACGATCGACGCGCAGGAGGCGCTGGCCTGCGGGCTCGTCTCGAAGGTCGTGCCCGGCGAGCGGCTGCTCGACGAGGCCCGCGCGCTCGCTGCGCGGATCGCCGCCAACCCCGGCCCGGCGCTGCGGATGGCCAAGCGGCTGATGCGCGAGGGCCAGCACATGCGGCTCGATTCGCTGCTCGAGATGTCGGCCGCGTTCCAGGCGCTCGCCCACCACACGCCGGAGCACGACCGCGCGGTCGACGCCTTCCTCGCGGCGATGGCGAAGAAGTGAGCGGCGAACGCGGCGCGGCTCAGCCCGCCGCGTCCACCGCGCGCTTGCGGCCCTCGCGGTCGATCGCGACGTAGGTCAGCGTCGCGTCGGTCACCTTCACCACGAAGGGATCGGCCGGGTTGCGTGCGGCGATCACCTCGACGTGGACGGTGATCGAGGTGCGGCCCACGGTCTCGATGCGCGTGAAGAAGCTGAGCACGTCGCCGACCGAGACC
>JBAXJZ010000790.1:0-1623 GCA_037137595.1 Burkholderiales bacterium
GGCGTCGCCCGGGGGCGGCGGCGTCGGGCGGGACCGGCGCCGCGGGCACGGGAGCCGCATCGTGAACGAGCCGGTCGTCGAGACACGCGACCTGTCGATGCGCTTCGGCGGTGTCGTCGCGGTCAACCACGTGAGCTTCACGCTGCGCGAGCGCGAGCTGCGATGCCTCATCGGGCCGAACGGCGCCGGCAAGAGCACCTTCTTCAAGTGCCTGACCGGCCAGCTCGATCCGGGCCATGACGGCGGCCGTGTGCTCGTCCGCGGCCAGGACGTCACCGGCTGGCGGCCGTACCGCATCGTGCGCCTGGGCGTGGGCATCAAGACCCAGGTGCCCTCGGTGATGAACGGCCTGACCGTGCTCGAGAACCTGTGGCTGTCGGCTCGCCGCGTCCACGGCCGGGCCGGTGCCGACGGCGCGGTCGAGGAAGTCATCGCCGAGCTGGAGCTGGCGCCGATCGTGCGCAAGCAGGTCGGCGAACTCGCGCACGGCCAGCGCCAGATGGTCGAGCTGGGCATGGTGCTCGCGCAGCGGCCCTGGCTGGTGCTGCTCGACGAACCGGCCGCGGGCCTGACCGGCGCGGAGCTCGACCGGCTGGTCGCGGCGATCCGGCGGATCAACCAGACGGCGGCGGTCATCGTCGTCGACCACGACATGCACTTCGTGCGGATGCTCGACAGTCTCGTCACCGTCTTCCACCAGGGCTCGATCCTGATCGAGGGTCCGGCCGACACGGTGCTCGCCGACGCCAAGGTCCGAGAGGTCTACATCGGGAGCCGCGCCGCATGAACGGTCCGCCCGTCGTCCCGGTCGCCGCGGCCGGATCCGCCGACGACGCGTCGCGACGCGACGCGGTGCTCGACGTCGCCGGCCTGCACGCCGGCTACGGCCACGTCCCGGTGCTGCACGGCATCTCGTTCTCGCTGCACGCGGGCGAGGCGATCGGGATCGTCGGTCACAACGGCATGGGCAAGAGCACCCTGCTGAAGTGCGTGATGGGCCTGATCCCCGCGCGCGGCGGCCGGATCGCGATCGACGGCACCGACGCCACGCGGATGCCCGCCCATCTGCGCAGCCGACTGGGCCTGGGCTACGTGCCGCAGGGGCGCGGCATCCTTCCGGGCCTCACCGCGCTGGAGAACCTGCGGCTGGCCTGGAGCGTGGACACCGGCGAGACCGAGCAGCAGGCGCTCGAACGCGTGCTCGACCTGTTCCCCCGGCTGCGCCGGCTGCTCGACCGCAAGGGCGGCGCGCTGTCGGGCGGCGAGCAGCAGCTGCTGGCGCTGGCGCGCGCGCTGATGGCCGGGCCCTGGCTGCTGCTCCTCGACGAGCCCTCCGAAGGGATCCAGCCGTCGATCGTCCAGGAGATCGGGCAGACGCTCGCGATGCTGCGCGACTCGCAGGGTCTGTCGATCGTCATCGTCGAACAGAACCTCGACCTGGTCCTCGACGTGGCCGAGCGCGTGCTGGTGCTCGAGCGGGGCCGCGTCGCGCAGTCGCTGGACGGTGCCGCGCTGCGCGGCCCGGCGGTGGGCGAGCTGCTCGGGCTGGGTGCGGCACGGATGACGACCCGCGGCGGCGGCCACGGCGGCGGCGCGACGGCGGGTGCGTCCTCGCACGGTACG
>JBAXJZ010000791.1:0-1622 GCA_037137595.1 Burkholderiales bacterium
GCCCGCTGCCGAGCGCGGCGATCAGGTCGGGTTCGACGACGTGACCGCCGCGGCCGATGTTCACGAAGAACGCGCCTCGCGGCAGCCGCGAGAAGACCGAGGCGTCGACGAGGTTCGCGGTCTGCGGTGTCAGCGGCAGCGCGCAGACCAGCACGCGCGCGCGCGGCAGCGCCTGCGCGAGGCCGTCGGCGCCGGCGACGGTCTCGATGTCCTCGATCGCGCGCGGCGTGCGGCTCCAGCCCGAGACCCGGAAGCCCAGCGCCGCGAGCGAGCGCGCGATCGCGCGGCCGATCGGCCCCATGCCCAGCACCAGCGCGGGCACGCCGACGGCCGGCGCGCGGTGGCGGGTCCAGTCGCGCGCGGCCTGCTGCGCGCGGTAGGTCGGCGCGAGCCTGAGGTGGTCGAGCACCGCGTGGACCACGTACTGGGCGAGCTCGTGGGCCTGCGCGTCGTCGGTCACCCGCGCGATCGGCAGGCCGGGCGGCAGGTCGGGCGTGGCCAGCAGCTTGTCGACGCCCGCCGCGCAGTTGAACAGCAGCTCCAGGTTCGGCAGGCGCGGCAGCACGCCGGCGGGCAGCCGCCACGCGATCATCCAGCGGATCGATGCCGGGTCCCAGTCGCCGTCGATCGAGGTGTGGATCGGATGGGTCCAGCCCAGCTCGCGCAGCGCGTTCGCGAACGGCTCGGGGGGCATCGGCTTGCTCAGGATCAGCAGCGCCACGGCGTCGCTCCTCAGAACGGCTCGCGGCCGTCGAACTCGGGGGCGCGCTTGCCGCGGATCGCGGCCACGCCCTCCTTCACGTCGGGGCCGGCGAAGCCCATGAACTCGAGCGCGAGCGACGCGTCGAACGCGGGGCCGGCGCTGCGCAGCCAGTTGTTCAGCGCGTACTTGGTCCAGCGGATCGCGGTCTGGCTGCCGCGCGCCAGCCGCCGCGCGACCTCGAAGGCCCTCGCCTCGAGCGCGGCCTCGTCGTCGACGACCAGCGAGATCAGGCCGATGCGCTCGGCCTCCTCGCCGGACATCGGCTCGCACAGCATCAGGTAGTACTTCGCCTTGGCCATGCCGCACAGCAGCGGCCAGATCACCGCGGCATGGTCGCCGGCGGCCACGCCGAGCCGCGTGTGCGCGTCGACCAGCTTCGCGTCGCGGGTGGCGATCGACACGTCGGCGAGCACGCCGCAGACGAGGCCCGCGCCCGCGGCCGGGCCGTGCATCGCCGAGACCACCGGCTTCGTGCAGTTGATCATGTTGTAGACGAGGTCCTTCGCCTCGCGCCAGACGCGGGCGCGGACGTGGAAGTCGTCGGCCATCGACTCGACCAGCGAGACGTCGCCGCCGGCCGAGAAGCCGCGGCCTTCGCCGCGGATGATCGCCACCCGCATCGCCGGGTCCGCGTCGAGCGTGCGCCAGACCTCGGTCATCTCGAAGTGGGTGCGGTCGTCGGCGGTGGGCAGCTTCTGCCCGGGCCGGCAGGTCATCACGATCTCGAGCACGCCGTCGTCGTGGCGGACGAGGCGCAGCGAGCGGTAGTCGGCGTAGGCGAGGGACATGGCGGCGGGAGCGGGTGGGACGGGCCGCCATTATGGCCGCGCGCCGACGGCCGGGCCGCCGCCGGCCGCCG
>JBAXJZ010000792.1:0-1619 GCA_037137595.1 Burkholderiales bacterium
CACGAGGCGCCGCGGCGCGACGAGGCGCGGCGCCCGCAGGCCGAGGTCCGCGACGGGGAAGAACGCGATCGCGGCGCCCACCACCACGACCGCGAGCGCGATCTCGGCCACGAGGAAGTCGACGACGAAGGCGGTGGTGCCGTACGGATGGGGCGACGCGAGCAGGCCCGCGAGCATCGTCGCGAAGCCGAGCGCGGCGACGGCGAGCGCAGGGCCGGGGCGGTCGAGGCGGGCGCGGCGGATCAGGCCGGCGGAGGTGGGCAAGGACACCGATGGGCTCACGGTCGGAAGCGGGTCGCGGACGTCCTCCGGCTGGACAGACGGACGGGTGCATCACCGCACGGGACCATGCTAGCCCAGGCGCCGGACCTGCAGGGCGATCCCGATCGGCCGTGGCTCAGAGGCTCGCCGCGAACGCCTCGAGCGTGACGGCGGGCATGGTGGAACGAAGCATGGAAGCCTCCGGATCGATGGGAGACCATGGTCGCCGCAGGCGGGTCCACCGACCGCGCCCCCGGATCGCGCCCCGCGCGACCCGCCCCGCCCACCGCGCCGTCCGTGCCGACGGCCCCCGGTTCCCAAGGAGTCCCCCACCATGAGCTTCCAGTACCTGCGGCTCGACGTCGCCGACCGCGTCGCCACCGTCACCCTGCACCGTCCCGACAAGGGCAATGCGCTCGCGCCCTCGGTGCTCGAGGAGGTCGAGGCGATGTTCACCGACCTGGGCACGCGCGAGGACGTGAACGTCGTCGTCTTCACCGGCGGCGAGCGCTACTTCTCCGCTGGCTTCGACCTCAACGAGATCCGCCGGCTGCAGAAGGTCTCGAACGAGGCCTACACCGCGCTCTTCCACCGCGCCTACCGAGCGGTGCTGTTCTGCCCGGCGCCGGTGCTCTGCGCGGTGGGCGGCCCGGCGATCGCCGGCGGCTTCGACCTGACGATGATGTGCGACGTGCGCTACGCGTCCACGCGCGCGAAGTTCGGCCAGCGCGAGATCGTGCTGTCGATGACCCCGATCATGGACCCGCTGTGGCGCATCGTCGGGCTGGGCCGCGCGAAGGAGGTGGCGCTGTCCGGGCGGATCTACGACGCGGCCGAGGCGCTGTCGATGGGCTACGTGTCGAAGGTGTTCCCCGAGGGCGAGCTGCTGGGCTCGGTGGCCGCGATCGCGCGCGAGATGGCGGCCTTCGACCGCGCCTGCCTCGCCGAGACCAAGCGGCTGTCGAACCAGGTGCTGAACCAGGACCTCGACTCGGCGATGCGGATGCAGGAGTGGCTGTTCCGCACCTACATCGGCGCCGAGGACAGCCACCGGCGGATCGATGCGCTGCAGGCGCAGCTCGCGGCGGCGCGGCGCAAGCCGGGCTGAGGTCGGGCGCGGCCGCTCAGCCGCGCCGCGCCTTCGCCAGCGCGTGGGCCGCCTTCACGAAGGCCTCCTCCAGCGCCGCCGCCGCCGGCGTCGGCCGCGCGTCGGCCCAGCGCAGGATCACCACCCGCGGCCCCTCGATCGCGGCATCCAGCGGCACGCGCAGCAGCCCGCTCGCGGCGACCCGCTGCTGGTGGACCTCCAGCGGCATCGCGCCGACGAGGTCGGTGCCCGCCACCAGCGTCTCCAGCCC
>JBAXJZ010000793.1:0-1616 GCA_037137595.1 Burkholderiales bacterium
GTTGGCGGCTGGGGCCTGCGCCACCTCCGCCCGCAGCGCCTTCACCTCCGCGTCCAGGCTGGCGCGGGCCGCGCGCTCGGCCGGCCATTGGCACGGTTTGGGGCCGGGCATTTCGCGGCACATCAGCGAATCGACATAGCCCGGCATTACCACATTGACCGCAATGCCCTCGGGCGCGAGCCAGCCGCGCAAGGCTTCGCCGTAGGCTTTGATGGCGGCCTTGCTCGCCGAATAACTGGGCGTGAGGGGCAAGCCGTGAAAGGCCGCCAGCGAACTGAACAGCGCAATCTGACCGCGGCCGCGCCGTCGCATGGCCGGCAGCACGGCATCCACGGTGGCCATCGCGGCCCACACGTTGACCTCCAGCAGCGCCTCGACGCTGGCCCAGTCTTCCGCTTCGCCCTGCGCACCCACGTGGGTGTTAAGCCCGGCCGTGACCAGCACCAGATCGGGCGCATCGCTTGCGCAGATTTCCGCCAGCCAGGCCCGAAATTGCGCGCGTTCGCGCACATCGCCCACCGCGGTCAGCACCTCGGCCCCGGCGGCCGTGCAGCGGGCGGCAAGCGCAGCCAGCTGCGCCTGCCGGCGCCCGTGCAGCACGAGCCGCACGCCGGGGGCGGCGTAACACACGGCAAGCGCGCTGCCGATGCCGCCAGTGGCGCCGGTAATCAACACAGATTTTGGCCGGGCGTAGCGGCTCATGCCCCGCCCTCGAGCAAACGCTCCAGCGCACTGATGGGATTCAGCAAACGATCGACGACCCTCGCCAGCCCAAGCTCGATCGCCGCGCGCCCGTACAGCCCACCGTTGACCTGGGTGGCGTGCATCACGACCTGCTCGAAGCTGCTGACAAGCGCCGAATCGGGCGGTGAAGCCTCGCGCCAGAACGCCGCCAGCGGCCCGTCAAAACACAGTCCCGGCAGCCGGTAAAGCGCCTTGCCCAGCGCAATCACCGGACGTCCTGCCTGCAGGCCCATCGTGCCCACCGTGCTGTTGACCGTTACCACTCCCGCCGCCTGGTCGACCAGCGCCTGCAAGTCACCTGATTCGATAAATGCCACGCGCTCGCCCAGCGCCCACGCGGCCCGTCGGGCCGCGGCCGGCCACCAGCGCGGCACCGCGAGCGGGCCCAGCGTCAGCGGGTCGTGGACGGTGACGAGGTTCGACGGCGCGAGCCACGCGGCGACCACGCGCAGCGTGCGGCGACGGGCGCGGGCGATCGACGCGTGCGCGAGCACCAGCGGATGGGCGACGAGCGTGGTCGGACCGTCGTCGGGCAGCGCGTCGAGCCAGGCGAGCGCGTCGCGGAACGCGGCGTCGCCGCTCGCCCAGATGCGGCCGAAGCCCTCGCGCATCCGCCAGACCGCCGGGTCGCGCAGCGCGCGCTCGTAGTCGTCGGGACGGCCGAGGGGCACGACCTCGATGCCCTCGCCCAGCGCGGCCGCCGCGCGCGCCGCGTGCGCCGCCGGGACCATCAGCGTCGTGCGCGCGCCCCGCGCGCGGACCGCGAGCGCGAGGCCGACGAAGGGATGCAGGTCGCCGTGCGAGCCGGCGGTGGCGAGGACGACCCGCGGGTCGCCCGGGCACGCGAAGGGCGTCACCGGTCGGGTCGGGAG
>JBAXJZ010000794.1:0-1613 GCA_037137595.1 Burkholderiales bacterium
CGCCGCCGCGGCCGCCGCCCAGGCCGAGGCCGAGGCGTCGCAGTTCCTCACCTTCACGCTCGGCGAGGAGGTGTTCGCCCTCGACATCCGCACGGTGCGCGAGATCATCCAGTACGGTCCGATGACGACCGTGCCGCTGATGCCCGCGTTCGTGCGGGGCGTGATCAACCTGCGCGGCGCCGTCGTGCCGGTGATCGACCTGCAGGCGCGCTTCGGGCGCCCCGGCGCGGAGGTCGGCAAGAAGACCTGCATCATCATCTTCGACGCCGAGCGCGACGGCGAGCGGACCGAGCTCGGCCTGCTGGTGGACGCGGTGAGCGAGGTCGTGGAGATCCCGGCCGACATGATCGAGCCGCCGCCGAACTTCGGCGCGGCGGTGCGGCGCGACTTCATCCGCGGCATGGGCAAGCACGGCGGGCGCTTCGTGATCCTCCTCGAGCCCGACAAGGCCTTCGACGTCGAGGAGATGGCCGCGATGTGCGCGGCGCCGCCCGAGGCGGCGCTCGCCTGAGCCGGGTCGACGACGGGAGCCCGCAGCCGTGACCACGCTCGCATTGCGCGACGACGCCTTCCGGCGGATCGCCTCGCTGATGTACGACACCGTCGGGATCGCCTTCGGCGAGACCAAGCGCCACCTGGTGAGCTCCCGGCTCGCGCCGCGTCTGCAGCGGCTCGGGATCGGGAGCTACGAGGACTACCTGTCGCTCATCACCGGCGATCCGCAGGGCGACGAGATGCAGGTCGCCATCGACCTGCTGACCACCAACGAGACCTACTTCTTCCGGGAACCCGCGCACTTCGAGCTGCTCGAGCGGGCGCTGGTCGCACTGCGGCCGCGCTCGGTCGAGGTCTGGAGCGCGGCCTGCTCGTTCGGCGACGAGGCGTTCAGCATCGCGATGCTGCTCGACGACCTGCAGCGCGCCGGCCACGTCGGCGAGACGTGGTCGGTGCTCGGCACCGACGTCAGCGATCGCGTGCTGCGGCGCGCCTCGGCCGCGGTGTTCCCCGAGGAGCGGCTCAAGGCCGTCTCCCGCGAGCGGCTGCGCCGGCACTGCCAACGCGGCGAGGGCGAGTCCGCGGGCTTGGTGCGGATCGCCGGGCCGCTGCGCGAGCGGGTCCGCTTCGGCTGGACGAACCTGTGCCGGTCGGTGGACGGTCTCGGTACGTTCGACGTGGTGTTCCTGAGGAACGTGCTGATCTACTTCGACCAGGACACCAAGCGCGAGGTCGTCGACCGCGTCGTCTCGCGCCTGCGTCCCGGCGGCCTGTTCTTCGTCGGCACCGCGGAGGGCCGCGTGCCGTGCAGCCAGCGGCTGGAACCGCTCGCCCCGGGCGCGTTCCGGCGGTCGGCATGACCGCGGCCGTCCTCGCGGTCCGCCGGGCGCAGGCCCGCCCGCCGACACCGCCGCGCCGCGAGCCGCCGGCGGCATCGTGCCTCGTGCTGCATCCCGGCGACGTGGCCTGCGTCGACCGCGGCGCGCGGCTCGCGACGCTGCTCGGCTCGTGCGTGTCGATCCTGCTCGCGGACCCGCGACGCAGCATCGGCGCGATGTGCCACTACGTGCACGTGGCGAGGTTCGGCGGCGGCGGCGCGACCGCGCTGCGGCCGACCG
>JBAXJZ010000795.1:0-1605 GCA_037137595.1 Burkholderiales bacterium
CGCCGCTGCTGCGCGCGACCGGCGTGTCGAAGTCGTTCAAGGGCATCCACGCGCTGCGTGACGTGTCGTTCGAGGTGCGGCGCGGCGAGATCCTCGGGCTGGTCGGTCCGAACGGCTCGAGCAAGTCGACGATGATCAACTGCATCAGCGGGCACCTCGCGCTGAATGCCGGCCGCGTCGAGTTCGACGGCGTGCCGGTGTCCACGCTCGCGCCGCACCGCATCGCCCGCGCCGGCATCGCGCGCACCTACCAGATCCCGCGGCCGTTCGCGCAGCTGACGGTGCTGCAGAACGTCGCGCTGCCGGCGATGTTCGGCGCGGCGGCGCTCGACCGGCGCGCGGCCGAGGCGGAGGCGATGCGGCTGCTGGAGTTCACCGGGCTCTCGTCGAAGGCGCATGCGCTGCCCGACGACCTCAACCTGCACCAGCGCAAGTTCCTCGAGTTCGCGCGCGCGCTCGCGTCGCGGCCGGCGCTGCTGATGCTCGACGAGGTGCTCTCGGGGCTCACGCCCTCGGAGATCGACGAGGCGGTGGCCACGATCCGGCGGATCCGCGACGCCGGCACGACGATCGTCTTCGTCGAGCACGTGATGCGCGCGGTGATGGCGCTGTGCGACCGGGTGGTGGTGCTGAACCGCGGCGAACTGCTCGCCGAGGGGCTGCCCGCCGAGGTGATGCAGCGGCCCGAGGTGGTCACCGCCTACCTCGGTCGGCCGCCGCAGCCGTCGACCGATGCGCCCGCGGGCATCGACGGGAGGCCGGCGCATGCTCGAGGCTAGGGGGCTGCGGGTCGCCTACGGCTCGGCGACCGCGCTGTGGGATGTGGACCTCGACGTGGGAGCGTCCGAGCTGCTGGTGGTCGTCGGGCCGAACGGCGCCGGCAAGAGCACGCTGATCAACGCGATCGCCGGCATCAACCGCGTCGCGGCTGGCCGGCTCACCTTCGGCGGCCGCGATCTCGCGGGGCTGCCCGCGCACCGCTTCTGCGCCGAGGGGATCGCGATCGTGCCCGAGGGACGGCGGCTGTTCGCGTCGATGACGGTGCGCGAGAACCTCGAGCTGGGCAGCTACCTGCCGTCGGCGCGGGCGCATCGCGCGGCCTCGCTCGAGCGGGTCTGCGCGCTGTTCCCGGTGCTGGCAGAGCGGATGGGGCAGCAGGCGGGTTCGCTGTCGGGCGGGCAGCAGCAGATGGTGGCGATCGGCCGCGCGCTGATGGCGCGACCGCGGCTGCTGCTGCTCGACGAGCCCTCGCTGGGGCTCGCGCCCAGCGTGGTGCTCGACATGTTCGACGCGATCCGCCGGATCCACGCCGAGGGCGTCGCGGTGCTGCTGGTCGAGCAGAACGTGGCGATGGCGATGGAGGTCGCCCAGCGGGCCTGCGTGATCGAGGAAGGGCGGATCGTCGCGCAGGGCACGCCCGACGAGCTCATGGCGCGGCCCGAGCTGCGGCGGGCCTACCTGGGGCTGGACGCGGCGCACTGAGCGGCGCGCCGCCGGCCGGCGGCGCGCGACCGGACCGGCGGGGCCTGCACGTCGGCCGAGCGCGGGCCGGGCCAGTCAGCGCGCCGGCCGCATCCGCCAGCGGTCGAGGTGCTCGAGCAGCAG
>JBAXJZ010000796.1:0-1592 GCA_037137595.1 Burkholderiales bacterium
CATCGAGGTCTCGGTCAACCTCGCGCTCGCGCTGCTGGTGGTGGGCTTCGTGGCGCTGCACCTGCTGCTGGTGGGCACGGCGCGCGCGCTGGGTCTGCCGGGCCGGGTGCGCGAGTACCGTGCGCGTCGTCAGGTCGACCAGTCGGTGGGCGCGCTGCGCGATGCGGTACTCGCGTTCTTCGAGGGGCGGCACGGACGCGTCGAGCGGCATGCGCGGCTCGCGCAGACCAATCCCGCCACGGCGGCGCCGGCGGCGCTGATCGCCGCACGGTCGGCGCAGCGGATGCAGGAGACCGTCCGTCGGGACCGCTGGCTGACCGACGCGCAGGCCGATCCCGGCGCCGGCAACGCGCTGCTGATGACGCAGGCCGAGCTCGCGGTCGAGGACCGTCGCACCCAGGAGGCGATCGAGATCGTCGAGCGGATGCACGCCCGCGGCGCGCGGCACATCGTGTCGCTGCGGACCGCGCTGCGGGCCTACGAGCAGGCCGAGCGCTGGGACGAGGTGCTGCACACGCTGCGCCTGGTCGAGAAGCGTGACGCGCTGCATCCGGCGGCCGTGCGGCGGCTGCGCGACCGCGCCTATGGAGAGCTGGTGGTCACCAAGGCGGGCGATGCCGCCGGCCTGCGCGAACTGTGGCGCTCGCTGCGCGCCGACGAGCGGGCCCTGCCCGAGCTGGCGGCGCAGACGGCCGTCGCGCTCGCCGAGGCCGGTGCGCCGGACGACGGCCGGCGCATCGTCGAGCAGGCGCTCGATGCCGGCTTCGCCGAGCCGCTGCCCGCGGCCTACGTGCGGGTCGGCGGCACGGCGCTGCGCGACCGGCTGGAGCGGCTCGAGTCCTGGCGGACTCGGTACGGCGACGAACCGGCGCTGCTGCTCGCGCTGGGGCGGCTGTGTGCGGCCGAGAAGCTCTGGGGCAAGGCCGAGGACTACCTGAAGCTCGCCACCCGGCGGCAGCCGACCGTCGAGGGCCTGGCCGCGCTCGGCGAGCTGTACGAGACGCTCGGCAAGGGCGCGGAAGCGGGGGCGGCGTTCAGGGACGCGGCAAGGGTGGCGGTGGGGAAGGGGGGCGGCGTCTAGCCGCCTCACCGCGGACTCCCGTTCCCCGCGCGACGAGGGCTGGCGCACGCGCCGGCCCGCGTGGAGGGGCGCCGTACGCATGCGGCGCCCCGCCGAGCCGGCGGCGAGCCGTGCTCGCCGACACCCCGGCTCAGCCGTGCCGGATCGCCACGGTCTTCAGGGTGGTGAATCCGTACAGCGCCTCGAAGCCCTTCTCGCGCCCGTGACCGCTGGCCTTCACCCCGCCGAAGGGGAGTTCCACGCCGCCGCCGGCGCCGTAGTTGTTGATGAACACCTGGCCGCAGTGCAGCCGGCGCGCCAGCCGCATCTGACGTGCGCCGTCGCGCGTCCAGACACCCGCCACCAGGCCGTACTGCGTGCCGTTGGCGAGCGCGATCGCCTCGGCCTCGTCGTCGAAGGCGGAGACCGCGAGGACGGGCCCGAAGACCTCCTCCTGCCACAGCCGATGGGTCGAGGGCACGTCGCGCATCAGCACCGGCGCCTGGTAGTAGCCCTCGGACGGCGCGTCGTC
>JBAXJZ010000797.1:0-1581 GCA_037137595.1 Burkholderiales bacterium
GCGCCGATCAGGCCCGCAAGGATGCGGAACTCGCCGACCAGCGACGCGCCGAGGACATCCGACGGCTGCAGAGCCAGGCGGGCACGCAGGGCATCCCGAGCGACCAGGCGGTGCGCGGCGCCGCGACCGGCCGGGTCGACGCCGGCTACGGGGCCCGCGTGGGCGCGGCGATCCGCTCGAACACCACCTTCCAGATCCCGGCCGAGCTCGACGGCAACCCGAAGGCGGTGTTCCTCGTCCAGCTGCGTCCCGACTGTGCCCTGATCGGCGTGCGGCTGCGCAAGTCGAGCGGCGTGTCCGCATGGGACCAGGCGGCCGAGCGCGGCATCCAGCGGACCGACCCGTTCCCGCGACCCGCCGAAGGCGCCTGCCCCGGCGAGCTCGAGATCAGCCGGGGTCCGCGCGACGAGCGATGAGGCCGCGCGCGGAGGTCGCCGGCCGCCGCGCAAGGGCCGCGCGACGGGCCGGCTTCTCCCGCCGTCACCGTCGTGTCAAGCGGTCGCTGCGCGCGCGCGACATATAATCCGGGCCACGATGAAGCGACTCCTCCGCCTGCTTCCCCTGTTCGCCGGCCTGGTCGCCGGCCCGGCCCTCGCCCAGATGCGCATCGACGTGTCGGGTGTGGGCGCCACGCAGCTGCCGATCGCGATCGCCGGCTTCGCGTCCGACGTCCGGGCCCCGCAGGACGTGGCCGCGGTGGTCCGCAGCGATCTCGCCCGCAGCGGCGCGTTCCGGGTCATCGACCCGGCCCAGACGGTCTCGGACACCGCACCGGTGGACTTCGCCGGCCTGCGCTCGCGCGGCGCGGACACCTTCGTCGCCGGTTCGGTCGCGAGGCTCGCCGACGGCCGCTACGACGTCCGCTACCGGCTCTACGACGCGGTCAAGCAGACCTCCATCGCCGGCGAATCGCTGGTCGCGCCCGAGGCCGACCTGCGCCTGGCCGGGCACCGCATCGCCGACGCCATCTTCGAGAAGCTGACCGGCGAGAAGGGCGTGTTCTCGACGCGCATCGCCTTCGTGAGCAAGCAGGGCACCCGCTACCGCCTCAACGTCGCCGACTGGGACGGCGAGAACGTGCAGTCGCCGCTGGTCTCGCCCGAACCGATCATCTCCCCGTCGTGGGCGCCCGACGGCGGGCGCCTCGCCTACGTCTCCTTCGAGCAGAAGAAGCCTGTGGTCTACGTGCACACGCTCGCCACCGGCCAGCGCGTGGCGGTCGCCAACTTCAAGGGCAGCAACAGCGCGCCCGCCTGGTCGCCGGACGGCCGCACGCTCGCGGTCGCGCTGACGCTCAACGGCCTGTCGCAGATCTACCTGATCAACGCGGCCGACGGCGCGAACGCGCGGCGCCTCACCACGTCGAACGCGATCGACACCGAGCCGGTGTTCGCGCCCGACGGCCGGACGCTCTACTTCACGTCGGACCGGGGCGGCTCGCCGCAGATCTACCGGATGCCGGTGGCCGGCGGCGACGCGGTCCGCGTGACCTTCGGCTCCAGCTACAACGTGAGCCCTCGGATCAGCCCCGACGGCCGCAGCCTCGCCTTCCTGACCCGCCGCGACGGCCGCTTCTTCGTC
>JBAXJZ010000798.1:0-1580 GCA_037137595.1 Burkholderiales bacterium
CCGCGCACGGCGGGCCATGCCGGCGCGGCGACCCGCGGCCAGGCTCAGCCCGCGCGGGCCCAGTCCAGCGCCGCGCGCAGGCAGCGGCCGAGCAGCGGCCGCAGCGCCGCGGCCCGGGCCGCGTCGAACGCGAACGGCGCCGCCTCGTCCATGTAGATCGCCTGCGCCATCTCGAGCTGGATCGCGTGCACGCCCTCGCCCGGCCGTCCGTGATGGCGGGTGATGTGGCCGCCCTTGTAGCGGCCGTTCAGCACCCAGGTGTAGGCCCGCTGCGCGCGGACCGGCTCGAGGACCGCGTCGATCAGCGCCGCGTCGCAGGCGCGGCCGTCGGCGGTGCCGAAGTTCAGGTCCGGCAGCCGGCCCTCGAAGAAGCGCGGGAGCACCGAGGCGATGGAATGGGCGTCCCAGAGCACGACGCGCGGATGGACGGCGCGCAGCCTCGCCAGCTCGGCCGCGAGCGCGTCGTGGTAGGGCCGCCACCAGCGCTCGCGGCGCGCCGCGATCTCGTCGGTGTCGGGCGGCGCGCCCTGCCAGACCGGTTCGCCGCGGAAGGTCTCGACCGGCACCAGGTCGGTCGTGGCCATGCCGGGATAGAGGCTCGCGCCGTCCGGCGGACGGTTGAGGTCGATCACGTAGCGCGACTGCGTGGCCACGATCCGCGTGACGCCGAGTCCGTCGAGGAAGTCGTACAGCACCGGCAGGTGCCAGTCGGTGTCGGCGAGCGGCGCGGCCGCGGGCGTGAGCCGCGCGGCCACCTCGACCGGCAGGCCGGTGCCGACGTGGGGCATCGACACCACGAGCGGCGCATCGCCGCGGACGAGCTCGAAGGCGGGATCGGCCGCGGCGCGGTCGAAGGCGATCATGGGGCGCTCCTCGGTGCCGGCGGGGTGCCGCCGTCGGCACGGATGATAGGCGAGCGGATCGGCGCGGAGACGCGGATCACGACGAGGCGGGCGGGACCGATCGCGCGCGGCGGGGGCGCGACGTCGTGCGTGGCCGACGGCACCGCAGCCCCGGCGGGCGTCGCCGCGGCTGCGTCGGACGGCTCGTGCAGCAGCAGCGTGCCTGCCCGGTACACGACGCCGCCGACGGTCACGCATCCGTCCTGCACGTACCACGCGAGGACATCCGCGCCCGCCGGCGTCGACACGCCGAGGTCGACGGCGTCCGGCGTCCCGCCGTCGGCGAGCACGACGCGGCGCATCGATCCGATGCGCCGACCGCGCGCGCACATCAGGTTCAGCGCCCGCGCCGGTCGGCCGCCACCGAGCCGCGCGTGCGGCGCGAGCGCGCCGTCGAACGCGAACGGCGCGGACGTTCCATCGAGCGCCCGCGGCGCCTGGTCCGCGAAGACGAGTTCCAGCGCGCCCTCGACCGGCGCGAACACCCGGTCCACGCCCTCGAGCACCGAGAACGGCCCGTCACGGTCGATGTCGGCGAGGCTCAGTCGCCAGTCGAAGGCGGGTGGCGGCGCGCCCGTGGGCGCGGCCCCGAGGGCGAGGTCGCGCGTGGTGCCGCCGCCGTTGGCCCAGGGCTGCGGCGCGCGCCCGCCGGCGACGACGACGCGCACGTCAGCGGCC
>JBAXJZ010000799.1:0-1573 GCA_037137595.1 Burkholderiales bacterium
TCGATGTCGTCGGGCAGCGCCGGGTTCTCCCAGCCGTCCTGGCTGTGGCGCGCGAGCGCGGTCGCCAGCAGCACGTTGCGCACGCGCGGCACGGTCGACAGGTGATCGTTGGTCAGGTGCTGCAGCAGCTCGGGCAGCCGCCAGGCCTTCATCAGCGCCTGCTCGAGGTCGCCGAGCTCCACGTTCAGCACCTCGCGCTGCACCTGCGTCGAGCGCAGCCCGGGCGTCGCGAGCTGTCGGCGGCGGATCTCCAGCGCGAGCGTCGGCGCGTGGCACCAGACCAGCGCCTCGGCGAAATCGTGCAGCAGCGCCGCCTCGTAGATCACCTCGGCGTCGGTGTCCTGCCGGTGCATCGCGAAGCCGATCGCGAAGCGCGCGGCGCGATGCGCGCGCCGCAGCACGCGGCCGATGCCCTCGACCGCGCCGGGGACCGGCGCGAGCCGCGACTCCACGGTCTCCTGGCCGCCGAAGGTCCGGAAGAAGTTCGACAGGCCCATCATCAGCAGCGACGCGGTCACCGTCTCGGTGTCGGTCACCATCCGCGCCGAGCGGTGTCGGGCGACGTGGGCGAGCAGCTTCAGCGACATCAGCGGGTCGTCGAGCACGACGTCGACGATCGCCCGCGGCGAGACGTCGTCCTCGTCCTCGCGCATCGCGTCGATCGCGATCGCCGTCCTCTCGAGCACCGGGATCTCCGCCGATCCGATCGCCTGGATCCAGCCGCCGAGTCCGGAAGGGGTACGCGTGAGCATCGGACGTCTCCTTCGTCGTCGTTCGACTCTATATCGGCCCGCCGTGGCGGGAACCGCAGCGGTGGACCGCGCGTCGGTCGGACGGCGCCGGGCGTCGGTCGGAAGGTGGGTCGCGCGACCGCGTCAGAGCGGTCGGCCGATCACGATCGGGCGCTCGAAGGCCGTGCGCAGCACCGATCGCGAGCCCAGGCTCCACGCGTGGCCGGTCGGGCGGCCGTCGGCGTCGGCGTAGAGCCGCATCGTGCCGCGTCCCGCGCCGGTCCGCGCCGGCGGCCCCGAGCGCGCGTCGTCCGGGCCGTGCGGCGACGCGGTCGCGTCGATCACCGGCAGCGCCCACTGGCTCCAGCCGTCGCGCCGGGGCGGCCCGTCGAAGGGCGCGGGCGGCGCGTCGACGAGCACCACGTGGCCGGTGTCCGCCGACCCGGGCGGGTAGGCGATCGCGAGCACGTCGCCGGGCGCGATCGCGTCGATCCGAGCGACGGGCGCGAAGCCGTCGCCGCGGCCGATCGCGGCGACGTAGTCGATCGCGAGCGGCCGGCCGCGCGGGCTCGCCGCGCGCAGCGCGGCCCAGGTCGCCGGATCGGCGCGCTCGAGCAGCGCGTTCAGCAGTCCGCTGCAGTCGGTCCAGGCGACCGGCTCGCCGAGCGGGTCGCCGGGCAGGCGCACGACCGAGCGATGCCGGTAGGCGGTGCGCGCGGGGTCGAGCGCGTCGAGGAGCGCGCGGGCGAGACGCAGGCGTTCGGGGGGCGGGGACGACGGGGACGACGGGGACGACGGGGGCGATGAGGACGACGGCACCGTGTCGGCGGTCGTGCCGGGCG
>JBAXJZ010000800.1:0-1570 GCA_037137595.1 Burkholderiales bacterium
CCGCTCGATCCAGGCCCCGTGCACCGACCAGGCCTCGTGGCTGCTGACCGTCACGTAGGCGCGGCGCCAGTCGTCGAGCGACGCGTCGTCGCCGGTCGTGAGGACCGACTCGGCCCGCGCGCCGAGGAGGGCGGCGAGGACCGACCCGGCCTTCGCGAGCGGACCGACGAACGCGGGATCGGCGAGCGCGCCGGCGTCGTCCAGCCGCAGCACGCGGCGCGGCGTCCAGCCGGCCGCGCCCGGGTCGGCATCGGTGCGGCCGAGCAGCACGTCGGCCACGCGGCTGAACACCGACACGTCGTCCGCGACCCAGGTCGGCGTGTCGAACGACGGGCACAACGGGACCAGTCCGTCGACCGACAGGCGACCGTGCGTCGTCCGCAGCCCCCAGAGCCCGCAGTAGCTCGCCGGCACGCGGGTCGAGCCGCCGGTGTCGGTGCCGAGCGCGACGTCGACGAGCCGCGCGGCGACCGCGCTCGCCGACCCGCTCGACGAGCCGCCGCAGACGCGTTCCGGCGCGCGCGCGTTGATCGGCGTGCCGTAGTGGACATTGGCGCCGTGCAGGCTCAAGGCCAGCTCGTCGGTGATCACCTTTCCGCACAGTGTCGCGCCTGCGGCCGACAGCGCCGCCACCAGCGGGGCGTCGTCTCGGGCCGGGTCGTGCGTCGCGAGCCAGGTCGGATTGCCCGCGCCCGTCGGCCGGCCCGCGACGTCGAACAGGTCCTTGGCCGCGAAGCGCAGGCCGGACAGCGGTCCGTTCGAGGTCGCGGCGCGCACGAAGCGGCCGTGCGGCACCCAGGCGCCGACGGCGTCGTCGATGGGGAACGTCGGGTCGGCGTGGACGGGGAGCGGTGCGGGTGGCGTCGGGATCATGGCTCGGAGCTCGGGGGCGTCGCGTATCGTAGCGGTCATCGTTCCCCGACGGAGCCTGACCCCATGGGCCGCATCGACGACAGACTGCGCGAGCTCGGCATCGAGCTGCCGCCGCCGTGGACCCCGCGCGGCAACTTCCTTCAGTTCCGCCGCGAGGGCCAGGTGGTCTGGCTGTCGGGCCAGATCTGCGAATGGGGCGGCCGCGTCGTCTGCGAAGGGCCGGTCGGCGACGACGCCACCTCGATCGAGACCGCGCGCGACGCAGCGCGCGTCTGCGCACTGAACCTGCTCTACACCCTGCGCCTCGCCTGCGACGGCGACCTCGACCGCGTCGACCGCGTGCTGCGCGTCGGCGGCTTCGTGAACTGCGTGCCCGGCTTCCCGTGGTCGCCGAAGGTGATCGACGGCGCGACCGCGCTCTTCGTCGAGGTCTTCGGCGATGCGGGCCGGCACGCGCGGACCGCGGTGGGCGTGGCGGGGCTGCCGGGCAACGCCGCGGTCGAGGTCGACGCGGTGGTGGCGCTGCGCGCGGACTGATCCCCGCGCGCGGCACCCTGCTGCGCGGCCTCAGTCGATGCCGTGCCGCTTCAGCCGGTAGGCGAGCTGCGCGCGGCTGAGTCCGAGCCGCCGGGCGGCCTCGGCGACGTTGTAGCGGGCCGCGACCAGCGCCCGCCGGTACTCGGCGCCCTCCTGCGCA
>JBAXJZ010000801.1:0-1567 GCA_037137595.1 Burkholderiales bacterium
GGCCGCGTCCGGAGCGTGGCCCGTCGCACGGCGCGGTGCGCGCGTCGTGATCGCGCTGATCCAGCGGGTGCGCCGCGCCCACGTCGAGGTCGACGGCGCGACGGTGGGCTCGATCGACGCCGGCCTGCTCGCGCTGGTCTGCGCCGAGCGCCACGACGCCGAGGCCCAGGGCCGGGCGCTGCTCGCGAAGCTGCTCGCCTACCGCGTGTTCGCCGACGAGCGCGGGCGCATGAACCGCTCGCTCGCCGACGCCGCGGGCGGCTTGCTGATCGTCCCGCAGTTCACGCTGGCGGCCGACACCCGCAGCGGCCTGCGGCCGAGCTTCACGCCCGCGGCGCCCCCCGACGACGCGAGGCGACTGTTCGACGCGTTCGTGGCGCAGGCCCGGCAGGCCCATCCGACCGTCGCGACGGGTCTCTTCGGTGCCGACATGCAGGTGCACCTCGTCAACGACGGCCCGGTCACGTTCTGGCTGCGGGTCGACCCCGAACCTCCGCCCGCACCCGTCTCCAACTGAGTCCCGATGCCCGCGACCGACCTGATCCTCCTGCGTCACGGCGAGACCGCCTGGAACCGCGAACGCCGCATCCAGGGGCAGCTCGACACTCCCCTCGCCGAGGAAGGCCTGCGCCAGGCCCGGACCGCGGCCCGGCGCCTGGCCGCCGAGCGCGAACGCTGGGGGCTCGCTGCCGCGGAGGCCGACGCGGGCCCGCTGCTCTTCACCAGCGACCTGACGCGCTGCCGCCAGACGGCCGAGCCGATCGCCGCGGCGCTCGGCCTGGTGCCCGCGCTCGAGCCCCGGCTGCGCGAGCGTCACTTCGGCGAGTTCCAGGGCATGACCTTGCCGGAGATCCGCCGCGACCACGGCGAACGCTTCGACCGGTTCCACCGGCTCGAGCCGGACCTCCAACTCGGCGGCGGCGAGTCGCTGCGGCGCTTCGCCGCCCGCGTCGAGGAGGCGCTGCACGGGCTCGCTGCCGCCCACACGGGCCGGACCCTGCTGCTGGTGACCCACGGCGGGGTGCTCGACGTGGTCAACCGCCTCTGTCGCGGCCGCCCGCTCGAGGCGGCGCGGGACGTCGAGATCCCGAACGCGGGCCTGAACCGGCTGCGCTGGGAGGACGGGCGGCTGCGACTGCTCGTCTGGGGCGACGTCGCCCACTGGCGCAGCCCGCTCGACGAGCTCTGACCCGGACGGGCCCCGATCCCTTACAATCGCCGGTTCGTCCGCGTGACTGGCGAGTAAGGGTGAATCGACACCGTGGAACGCGGATCCGGTGTCCTCGGGGCCTCCCGGGGGCACGCCGTTCGCCTGGGCAGCGCGGCCGGCCGCACGCCGGAACATCCGACTGCAGATAGGACCCACATGTACGACCGCAGCAACGGGATCGCCCAGGTCGATCCGGAACTCTGGCAGGCCATCCAGGCGGAGAACGTCCGCCAGGAAGCGCACATCGAGCTGATCGCGTCCGAGAACTACGCGAGCCCGGCGGTGATGGCCGCGCAGGGCAGCCAGCTCACCAACAAGTACGCCGAAGGCTACCCGGGCAAGCGCTACTACGGCGGC
>JBAXJZ010000802.1:0-1564 GCA_037137595.1 Burkholderiales bacterium
GCAGGAAGAACGCCATCATCGCGGTCACGAAGTCCGCGTACGCGATCTTCCAGGCGCCCCCGTGGTGTCCGTGGCCGCCCTTCTTGATCTTCTTGATGACGATCGGCTGGATCTTCTTGTCGGCGCCGGCCATCGGTCAGGCCTTCTTCTGCTTGACGTGCGCCTCGAGCTCCTGGAAGGTCGGCCGCTCCGTGGAGAACAGCACCTTTCGGCCGAACTCCACGGCGATCGCCGGCGAATACCCCTGCAGCGACGCGAGCAGCGTGATCTTCACGCACTGCAGCTCCTTGTGGCCCTCCTCGCTCTTGGCCTCGAGCAGCTTCGCGAGCGGACTCACGAAGCCGTAGGCCAGCAGGATGCCGAGGAAGGTGCCGACCAGCGCGCCGGCGATCATCTGGCCGAGCACCGCCGGCGGCTGACCGACCGACGCCATCGTCTTCACCACGCCCAGCACCGCGGCCACGATGCCGAACGCCGGCAGGCCGTCGCCCACCGACTGGATCGCCGCCTGCGGCTTGTGGGCTTCCTGATGGTGCGTCTCGATCTCGCCGTCCATCAGGTTCTCGATCTCGTGCGCGTTCATGTTGCCCGACACCATCATCCGCAGGTAGTCGGTGATGAACTCGACCAGGTGGTGGTCGCCCGCGATGTTCGGGAACTTCTTGAACAGCGCGGAATCGTGCGGATTCTCGACGTCGCTCTCGATCGACATCAGGCCCTCCTTGCGGGCCTTCGCGAGGATCTCGTAGAGCAGCGCCATCAGCTCCATGTACCGCGCCTTCGTGTACTTGGAGCCCTTGAGCAGGGTGGGAATCGCGCCGAAGGTCGCCTTGATCGTCTTGGTGTCGTTGCCGACGAAGAACGCGCCGAGCGCCGAACCGCCGATGATGAACAGCTCGATCGGGGCGGCCTTGATGATGACCGCGAACTTGCCGCCGGCAAGCGCATAGCCGCCGAAGACGGCCAGCATCACGACGACGTATCCGACGATGACGAACATGGGAGGAGGAGCCTCGTCGACGCACGCCGGATCGGCGCGCACGGACTTCTTTTCGGCGTCCGGATCCCCGACTTGAGCCGGCCCGACACGCTCCGCGGCGGCACCGGCGCCGCCCGTCGGACGGGAGCGGCCACCCCGGCGGGCCGCGACGAACTGAGGGGGAGTCGCCCCTCAGTTCCGGCGATCGCGCACGATCAGTGGATCGTGCCGGTCCGCTGCGCCTTGCCGGCCCGCGCGGGCGGCTCGCACAGCCCGCAGACGAAGCCGCGGTCGATCTCGTAGGTGTGGTTGACGAACTGGCCCTTGCAGCGGCCGCAGCGCGTCAGGCACAGCATTCCCGAATCCACGAAGCGCACCAGGCGCCACGCCCGCGTCACCGACAGCATCGGGTCGACGCCGTGGGCGTGGACCTCGTCGTGATACAGCCGCCACGCCTTGGCGATCGCGTCGATCGACTCGATGTCGGTCGACTTCTGCAGGTATTCGTAGATGTTCAGGAACAGCGAGGCGTGGATGTTCGGCTGCCAGGTCATGAACCAGTCGGTCGAGAAGGGCAGCTGGCCC
>JBAXJZ010000803.1:0-1558 GCA_037137595.1 Burkholderiales bacterium
CTTCCTGGCGGCCTTCCGCGCGGCCTTCGCCGCCGCCGCCGCCTCGCGCTTCGCGCGCGCTGCGGCCTTGCGCGCGGCCGCGGCCTCGCGCTTTGCGGTGCGCTTCTCTTGAAACGCCTTCACCTTCGCGCGGCGCTTCTCGAGCTTTTCCGCGGCGACGGCCTGGCGCTCGAGGGTGCGCCGCTCCCGCGCGCGCAGTTTCTCAAGCGCGAGGTTCGGGACCTCCTTTGCGGTGTGATCCTCCGTGGCGCACGCCGCGAGGTCATCGGCGCGGCCGGCCACCTGGCGCCGGTCCTGGCACCGGCGCTGCGCCGTAACTTCGTAGAGGGTGCCCGCGTCTCCCAGCGTGAGAAGCCGCGAAATCGCCGCGCGCTCGAGAGCCCGGCGCGAGGTCCACAGACTCTTGCTGTGCGACGTGATGCCGCCCGGGCGAGAAACTGCCCGGCCGCGAGGCGGACGAAATATCCGACGACGCGCAGACCTTCGCGCGGCCTCGGCGCCCTCGGCGCCCGCGTCTTTCGCGTCATCATGCCCCCACCTTTTCGCGCACTCTGGCGCGGACGCTGGCGTACTCGCTGAGTGCTTCGGGCGTCATCGGGTGATAGCCCGCCGCGATGATGCCGCGGTACCAGAGCACCGCGTCACCATCGCGTGCGAGCTGATCCCACGCCGCGCGGTAGCGCGTTCCCTCGAGAAGCCCGATCACCGACGCAACGCCGTCGCGCAGCGTCGCGTGCGCGCGGTACGTCAGCCCGTCCGGCAGACGTTGCACCGTGCCCGGCCATCCCTGATAGCCCTTCACGTTGCCGACGTTGTAGCCCCATTCGGACCGACCCCAGCCCGTTTCACGGGCCCATTGCGCTACGACCGCGGCCGCCATCGACGCCGCGCGCGCCGCGTCGTAGCCCTGCGCCGCGAGGAAATCGCGCGCCGCGGACCATCGGGTGCGCGTCCACGCTACGGCGTCTGTGCCGCCCGTGCGGACCGCCGGGATGTAGTTCATGCCGTTGTCTCGCTGGGGGTTCGTCGCCGCCGCGGGCGCGCTGCGCGATGCGAGCGCGAGCACCGCCAGCGCCGCGAGCGCGAGCACTGCTGGATTCACGCGCGGCCCCCTCGAGCGAGAAGCATCGCCAGCGCCGCGAGGAACAGAAGCACCCCGCCGGACAGACCGCCGCCGCCGGAGCTCGAGCTCGAGGGCAGCGCGGCGACCTCTGCGAGCCGCGCGCGCATCGTCCCGGCCGGCCACGTGGCGACCTCCGGCGAAAGCTCTACGTGCACATGATCGCGATGGAACTCCGCGCCCGTGTAGTCCTCCCACGCCGCGCCGACGCGCGACGCCGCCCATTCGGTGCCGCGCCAAATCACGAGCTGCACCCCCAGCCGATCGGCGTGCGAGATGAGAAGCGCCGCCAGCGCGTCGCCCGTCGCGTCGCCCTGCGGCGTCGCCGGCGCGGCGATCATCACGTCCGCTCCGCGACCGTCCTCGTGTAGATCGCGCTCGCGTCCGGCCGTCGAAGCCTTCGCCGGACTACGGCGCGTCCCGACGCTCCGCACGCCC
>JBAXJZ010000804.1:0-1552 GCA_037137595.1 Burkholderiales bacterium
GCCTGCGGCGCGACGCCGGGCAGCGCGAGCGCCGCCGCGAGCAGCGCGGGTACGGCGTGACGGGGCGCGCGGGACGTCTCCAAGGTCGCCGTCAGTTGCAGCCGCAGCCGCCGCCGCCCACGCTCGAACCGCCGGACGAGGCTTCCTTGCTGGTGTGGACCTGGTCGGCCAGGCGGCTCTCCAGGGTCGTGTCGAAGCCCATCTCGGGCCGCGCGAGGTGGCCCTTGCGCCAGGGCTCGACCGGCTGGAGGCCGGCGCAGCCGGCGAGCGTCGCGGCGAGCGCGACCCAGCACGCGGCGCGGATCACGTCTGCCCCGGCAGCGTGCCGCGCTCGTGCAGCGCGCGGCGCAGCGTGGCTTCGAGGACCTCGCGGTCCTCGTCGCGGAAGCCGGCATGGGTCGAGATCACGCGGCCGTCGGTGCCGATCAGCACCGAGGTGGGCATCGCGCGCACGCCGAAGCGGCGGGCCGATTCGCCGCTGGCGTCGAAGGCGATGGTGAAGCCGACCGGATGGTCGGCGAGGAACCGGCGCGCCGGCTCGGGCTTCGTGTCGAGGTTCACCGCGACCACGTCCAGGCCGTGGGCCGCGTAGCGGCCGTGCATCGCCTGCATCCACGGGAAGGCGCGGCGGCACGGCGCACACCACGAGGCCCAGAAGTCGAGCCAGATGACGCGGCCGCGACGCTCGGCGAGGCTGGTCTCGCCCGCGTCGGTGCGCAGCGCGAGCTCGGGCACCGGACTGCCCGAGGGCAGCGCGTCGGCCAGCATCGGCCTGAGCGCAAGGCCGGCCACCGTGAGCCCGCCGATCCGCAGCAGCCAGTGGCGACGTTCGCCCGGCAGCACGGCGTGCTCGGGCAGGCGGGGAGGAGGCAGCAGCGAACGGGCCATGGACGGACTGCGGCGCGGGCGGAGCCGCGGGAAGGCGATGGACCGATGGTCGGCCGCCCGGCCGCTCGCGCGCGCCCGTCGACCGACGGACGGTCGACGACGGGGGATGGAAGTGTGCCCGTCGGGCGACGAGCGGTCGCCGCGCCGGGGCCGCGTTCAGCCGCGCGCGAGCAGCTTCAGCGCCTGCTTGATGCCGTCGGAGACCGAGGTGTCGGGCGGCAGCTGCCTGGCCGCCACCGTCGCCTCGCGCTCGGAGTAGCCGAGCGACAGCAGCGCCCGGAGGATGTCGGCGGCGTGGTCGGGCACCGCCGCGGCCCCGGCCGCCGTCGGCAGCTCGGCGCCGAGCTTGCCCTTGAGCTCGAGCAGCAGGCGCTCGGCGGTCTTCTTGCCGATGCCGGGCACCTTCACCAGCCGGCCGGCCTCCTGCATCGTGACCGCCTGGGCGAGGTCGGGCACCGACATCCCCGAGAGCACCGCGAGCGCGGTCCGCGGGCCGACGCCGGAGATGCGGATCAGCGCGCGGAACGCGGTCCGCTCGCCCTCGGTCAGGAAGCCGTAGAGCAGCTGGGCGTCCTCGCGGACCACGAAGTGCGTGAGCAGCACCACCTTGTCGCCGGCGTGCGGCAGGTCGTAGAAGGTGCTCATCGGCACGTCGACCTCGTAG
>JBAXJZ010000805.1:0-1551 GCA_037137595.1 Burkholderiales bacterium
GCACAGTCGGCGTCGGCGCGCACGACGGCCGCGGGCAGGCGCTCGCGGCGCGCCGCGGGCAGCGCCGCACGGACCGCGGGCAGCGCCCGCTCGTAGAGCGCGGCCAGACGCGGATCGGCCACCAGCACCAGCGGCAGCGCGACGTCCGCGGCCGGTTCGCCGAACGGGCCCGCGAGAGCCTGCCGCAGCTCCGTGCCCAGCAGCCAGCCGGACAGTCGCGATCGCTCGCCCGATCCCGGCCGGCCCTCGCCCACCACGCGCGCGCGGAACCCGAAGAGCGCGTTCAGCCAGCGCCCGTCGGCCCCGGCCTCCTGCGCCTGCGCGACGCCCGCGTCGAACGCGGCCTCGTCGAGCGGCGCCGCCTCGCCGAAGGCCTTCGCGAGGCTGCCGTGCGTGCCCAGCAGGTCGTAGAGCTCGCCGGTGAACCAGGTGCCGAACCCGTCGACGACGCCGCCGCGCAGCCGCAGCCACTTGGCGTGGGTGCCCGGCATGCAGAGCAGCCCGTCGGCCAGCCCCGTGCCCAGCGCCTGCGTCTCCTCGCCGCGCAGCACGTCGGGACCGCGGGTGCGCAGGCCGCCCACGATCGACAGCGGCCGGCCGAGCGAGGTCGGCACGCGGACCAGCCGTTCGCGGATCGCGTCGACGCCCGCGGGCAGATCGACGTACGGCGCCTCGACCCAGGCGCCGCGCGCGCCGACCATCCCGCACGCGAAGAGCGGCGCACCGGGCCGCGCGCGCGCCCAGTCCCCGACGGTCGCCGCGAGCGTCGCGTCGAAGCGGTCCGCCGGCAGGCCGATCGCCCCCTGCTCGCCGGCCCGCCGATCGAGGACCGTGCCGTCGGCATCGATCAGCCAGGCACGCATCCGCGACGAGCCCCAGTCGATCGCGATCACGCCGTCGCCGCGCGCGTCCCCGTCCATGCGCCGTCTCCGTTCAAGGAGGGCGGATGGTACCCCGCGCGACCCGCGGCCCGCGACACGCCGCGTTGACAGCCCCCGCGTCGCGGCGTCTGATCGCGCGATGCCGGAGTCGAGGGGTTGAGCTGGGAGGTCACGGTCGCGGTGCTGGTCGCGGCCGCGATCCACGCGGGCTGGAACGCGCTGGTCAAGCATGGGCGCGACCCGCTGCTGGAGACCACGCTGGTGCATGCGTCGGTCGCGGTCCCCGCGATCGTCGCGGTCGCGCTGCTGCCGCTGCCCGGGCCCGAGGCGGCGCTGTGCCTCGCGGCCTCGACCGTGGTTCACTGCGTCTACTACCACGCGCTCGCGGCCGCCTACCGCAGCGGCGACCTGAGCTTCGCCTATCCGATCATGCGCGGCAGTGCGCCGATGTTCACCGCGCTGCTCGGCGTCGCGCTGCTGGGCGAACGGCCGCCGCTCTGGGGCTGGCTCGGCATCGGCGCCATCTGCGCGGGCGTGCTCGCGATCGGCCTCGCGAGCGCGCGCGGCGCCGACCCGGCGGCGCGCCGGCGCTCGCTGCGCTGGGCGCTGGTCACCGCGGCGACGATCGTCGCCTACACGCTGATCGACTCCACCGGCGCACGCGCCGCGC
>JBAXJZ010000806.1:0-1547 GCA_037137595.1 Burkholderiales bacterium
GCCGATGCCGAGCGTGGCGAGCAGGTGGTCCGCGCCCCCCAGCGGGTGCATCAGGCCGGCGAGCACGCCGTCGTGGGCGTGGCCGACGTGCGCACGCGCAGGGAGGGCCGCGGTGGCGAGCGTCGCGGCGGCGACGAGCTGGGCGAGGGGCAGGGACATGATGGGTCTCCGGGGCGGGCCGTGGGAGGGACGGGGCTCAGGCGAACAGGCCGCGATGCTCGATGAACGCGACGATCTCGTCCAGTCCCTTGCCTTCCTTGAGGTTCGAGAACACGAAGGGCCGGTCGCCGCGCATCTTCCGCGCGTCGTGGTCCATGACCTCGAGCGACGCGCCGACGTGCGGCGCGAGGTCGATCTTGTTGATCACCAGCAGGTCGGACTTCATGATGCCCGGCCCGCCCTTGCGCGGGATCTTCTCGCCGGCGGCCACGTCGATCACGTAGATCGTGAGGTCCGACAGCTCGGGCGAGAAGGTGGCCGCGAGGTTGTCCCCGCCGGACTCGACGAAGACGATCTGCAGCGACGGGAACGCGCGCGCCAGGCGGTCGACCGCCTCGAGGTTGATCGAGGCGTCCTCGCGGATCGCGGTGTGCGGGCAGCCGCCGGTCTCGACGCCGAGGATCCGCTCCTTCGGCAGCGCGTCGTTCTTCACGAGGAACTCGGCGTCCTCGCGGGTGTAGATGTCGTTGGTGACGGCGGCGATGTCGTACTTCTCGCGCAGCCGCCGGCACAGGGCCAGCGTCAGTGCCGTCTTGCCGGATCCGACCGGTCCGCCGATGCCCACCCTCAGGGGTCCGTGTGCGCTCATGGATGCTACGACCTGAACAGTCTCGAATACTGGGTTTCGTGGCGGGCCGACGCGATCGCCAGCCCGGGTGCGGCACTCGACCGGTCGGCCGGCTCGAGGTCCATCGCGCGCTCGACGGCGGCGACGAGGTCCGGGGTCAGCGCACGCAGCAGCCGCTGCGCGGCGATCTGGCCCATCGGGACCGCCTTCATCAGCACCATCGCCTGGTTCTCGGCGAAGGTCCAGAACAGGCCGAGCAGCGCGTCGCGCTCGGCGAGGTTCAGCCGCACCGCGGCCACCGCCCAGGCGACCGGCAGCGCGAGCTGCGGGATCCGCGCGGCCAGCGCGGCGTCGACGGCCGCGTCGGGGCAGACCGCCTCGAGCCAGCGGCCGAGCGAGAAGCCCATCTGCTCGGATTCCAGCCGCAGTTCGGCGGTCTCGCGTGCGGCGAGGGCCTCGGCGTTGAGCGCGGCGAGCGACGCGAGCGCGGCGTCGTCGGGCAGCGCCCGCGCGGCGCGCATCGCGTCGCGCATCAGCGGGCCCTCGAACGACGCGAGCGACAGCGCGAGCGCGTCGGCGATCCAGGCGCGCGCGCCGTCGACGTCGCGGACCGCGCCGCTCTCCACGCCCCATTCGAGGCCGGTGGAGTAGCTGTAGCCGCCGATCGGCAGCGCCGGGCTCGCGAGCTGCAGCAGCGCGGCGAGGTCGGCGGTGGCGACGCTCACCGGCCGCCCTGCCCGCCCGCGGGCGGGTGGTCGTG
>JBAXJZ010000807.1:0-1547 GCA_037137595.1 Burkholderiales bacterium
ACCTGAAGCTCGAGCTCGGCCGCAGCCTCGCGGCGGCCGCCGCGGTGCTGTCCACGTCGCAGCTGGTCGCCGTCGGCTGCCGCGTCCTCTGGGGCCAGGTCGCGGACCGATGGCTGTCGCCGCTGCGGCTGCTGTCGCTGCTCGGGCTGACGATGGCAGGCTCGGCGGCGCTGCTCGGCGCGCTGCCGGCCGGCGCATCGCCGGCGCTCGCGATGGCCGCGGCGCTGGCCTGCGCGGCGACCTCGATGGCCTGGAACGGCGTCTATTTCGCCGAGCTCTCCCACCGCGTCCGGCCCGAGGAGCTCGGCGCGATCACCGGCGGCACGCAGTTCCTGACCTTCTGCGGCGCGATGGTCGGGCCGCCGGTGTTCGCGTCGCTGGTCGGCGTGCTCGGCGGCCACGGGCCGACCTACGTCGTGATGGCGGCCGCGCCGGCGGCCGTCGGGGTCTGGCTCTGGATCGCCTCGCGCGGACGCTGAGGCGCTAGCCGCCCAGCGTCATCCGCTGCCAGCGGCGCGACTGCCAGCGCCAGGCGAGCGTGCTGCCCAGCAGGCCGACGTAGACGACCGCCGCGGCCCAGCCGCCGACCGCGCCCCAGCCGGCGCCCGGTGCGGCGGCGACCCAGCCCTGCCCCGGCTCGAACGCGAGCAGGTGGACCAGCGGCACGAACAGCCCCCAGGCCAGCCCGAGCATCACGAGCGCGGGAAAGCGCGTGTCGCCGGCGCCGCGCAGGCAGAAGCCGCAGCCGATGTTGAGGCCGTCGAAGAACTGGTAGGCCGCGGCGAACCACAGCAGCGTGCCGGCGAGCGCCACGACCGTCGCGGCCTGCGGATCGTCGGCGGTGACGAAGGCGGGCAGCAGCCACGGTCCGGCCGCGGCCAGCACGAAGCCGACGACGAACATGTAGCCCACCGACAGCACGATCGTGCGGTCGCCCACGCGCTTGGCCCAGTCGCGGTCGCCGGCGCCGATCGACTGGCCGACCAGCGTCGTGCCGGCCATCCCGAGCCCGACCGCGGGCATGTAGGCGACCGAGGTCAGCATCAGGACGATCTGGCTCGCCGCGCCGGGCACCGCGCCCAGCCGCGTCAGCATCGCCTGGAACGCGGCCAGCCCGAGCACGTCGAAGGCGATCGACAGGCCGATCGGCAGGCCGACGGCGACGGTCGCCGCGACCGTGCGGGCACGGGGGCGCCAGACGAGCGTGGTGCCGTAACGCGCGCGGTAGCCCCGGCCGACGAAGAGCGCGGTCGCGAGGCCGAGCCCGGCCAGCACCGAGCAGGTCGTCGCCCAGGCCGAGCCGGCCACGCCCCAGCCCAGGCCGAACATCAGCACCTCGTTGAGCGCGGCGTTCAGCGCGACGACCACCGCGTTGATCGCGAGCGTGCGACGGACGTGTCCCACGCCGTTGTAGAACGACAGCAGCGACGACAGCGCGACCGCCGCGGCGCCGCCGAGCATCCGCGGCTCCCAGTACTCGAGCGCCTGCGGCACGAGCTCGGCGGGCAGCCCCAGCGAGGGCACGATCCACGGCCCCGCCCAGGCGA
>JBAXJZ010000808.1:0-1542 GCA_037137595.1 Burkholderiales bacterium
GTCTCCGAGATTCTCAACAAGGGTGACGCCGCCACCGTCGGAGGGACCCTGCACTACCCCGCTCTCCGGAACGTCCCCACGATGATGGGAAACGCGACGGCCTCGTCCGACCTGGTGCTGCATCCGATCTCCTGGACCGCACGAGTCACGATGGCGGATCCGGTTTCGGTGAAGCTCAATCTTGCCGATAACCATCCGCTGAAAAGGCTGGAACCGAAGAAACTCCTGTATGGGTATTCGGGCAAGGACGTGAACTTCGTGTTCGGTCACACCAAGCTCATCGAGAAGCGGCAGTAACGGCGCGGACGCCGCGGAGGATGCGCACGCCTCCGCGGCGGCTGGAAGGGATCTGGGCATCCGGTGCGCGGACGACGGCGGAGGCAGCATGGAAACGATGCGAACCTGGCTGGAACGCCTCGGGCTCGGACAATACGTTCCGGCCTTCGAGCGCAATGACGTCGAGCTCGATGTGCTCGAGTCGCTGACCGAATCCGACCTCGAACAGCTGGGCATGTCCCTCGGCCACCGCAAGCGGCTGCTCCGTGCGATTGTCGAGCGGGGCGCGCGCCGCGCGGACCCGGCGAACCTCACCCCATCCATCGAGTCCACGACCGCCGCCGGTGAACGCCGGCAGGTGACCATCCTCTTCTGCGATCTGGTCGACTCGGTCCGGCTGTCGCGCGAACACGATCCGGAGGAGTTCCGCGCCATCATGGCCGCCTACCACGGCGTCGTCGCGCAGTCGGTCCAGCGTTACGAGGGCTACGTGGCCCAGATCCAGGGCGACGGGGTCATCGCCTATTTCGGCTTCCCCCTCGCCCACGAGTCAGAGGCCGATCGGGCTGTCCGTGCCGGTCTTGCAATCATGGAAGCGCTCGCCGCCATGGTCGCCGGGGGCCAGGTGCGCCTGAGCGCACGGGTCGGCATCGCCTCGGGCCTGGTGGTGGTGTCCCACATCCTCGCACCCGACAAGACCGCGGTCGGCGACACGCCCAACCTCGCGCACCGCCTGCAGGGCGTGGCCGCCCCCGGCGAGGTCCTGGTCACGGACCCCGTCCGGGTGCTCGCCGGGGGCGCCTTCGACTACGAGGACCGGGGGCACCCCTCGCTCAGGGGCGTCGGCGAAGTCGTTCGCGTCTGGCGCGTGATGGGATCGAGCAATGCGGCGAGCCGCTTCGAGGCCGCCGCCCGCCGCGGCGTGAGCCCGATGGTGGGCCGGGAGCAGGAGATCGGCCGCCTGCTCGACCGGTGGAAGCTCACCCGCACCGGGCGCGGCCAGGCCGTCCTGATCGCGGGGGAACCGGGCATCGGGAAGTCGCGGATCCTGCGCGCGTTCCAGGAGCGCCTGGACCCGGACAATCCGCAGGTGGCGCAGTTCCAGTGCTCGCCCTACCACGTCAACAGCGCCCTGTACCCGGTCATCGACCACCTCGAGCGGGCCCTGGACGTCGCCCGCAACGACAGCGACGCGGCGCGCCTGAGAAAGATCGAGGCGGCGCTCGTCGTCCTCGACGCGGCGCATGCTCGCGGGCTCGCCGCGCA
>JBAXJZ010000809.1:0-1538 GCA_037137595.1 Burkholderiales bacterium
AGCGGACCTCGAACGCCGCGAACCGCACGTCCGACGGCCTCCAGCAGCTGTTCCGCCAGCAGGGCTGAGCGCGTCTAGCGCAGCCCGGTCGGCGGCGCCGGCGGGCGCTTCGGTGCCCGCGGCCGCGGACGCTGCCCGCCGGCCCGGTCCCGCGGGGCCCCGGAGGCCGGGTCCTTCTGCGACGGTGCCGCCGACCCCGCGGCCGCCCGGCGGGCCGCCTTCCGATCTCCGTCCGCATCCGGCCGCGCAGGGGTCGGCTCGTCGCCAGCCGCGGGTGCACCGTCCTCGCGTTCCGCAGCCTCGCGCCGGCGGATCGACTGCGCCCAGACGATCGCCTGCGCCACCGCGTCGAACAGCTCCTCCGGCACCACGTCGCCGGTCTCGCCGCGCTCCAGCAGCGCGCGCGCCAGCGGCACGTCGCGCAGCACCGGCACCTCCGCCTCCTCGGCCGCCTCGCGCATCCGCAGCGCGATGCGGTCCTCGCCCTTGCCGGCGATCAGCGGCACCGGCACGTGCTCGGGGTGCCAGTCGAGCGCGATCGCGACGTGGGTGGGGTTGACCACCAGCAGGTGCGCCGAGCGCGCGGCCGCGACCTCGCTGCGCTGTGCCCACTCGCGCTGCAGGGCGCGCCGCTGCTGGCGGAGCAGCGGATCGCCGGAGTCCTCGCGGTGCTCGCGCTCGACCTCCTGGCGCGTCATCCGCATCTTCTTCAGGAACGCCTGCCGCTGGTAGAGGGCGTCCAGCACCGCCACCACCGCGAAGACCGCGACGGTCCAGCCCAGCAGCTGCATCGTGCCCACGCGCAGGGCCTCGCCGAAGGCCGACGGCGAGCCGCGGTACAGCGACGTGACCCGCGGCAGCAGTTCGGCGGACACGAGCGCGGCGATCACGAGCAGCAGCACCGACTTGGCGATCGACTTCAGCAGCTCGATCCAGCTGGTGGCCGCGAACATCCGCTTGACGCCGGACACCGGGTCGAGCCGGGACGGGTCGGGCGTCAGCGGATGCGACGAGAACACCGGCCCGACGTGCAGGAACTCGGCCAGGATCGCGACCACCGCGACCGGGATCGCGACGGTCAGCGTGATCGACACCAGCGTCCAGGCCGCGCTGCGCGCGAGCGCGGACGCCGCCTCGTCGAACGGGCGGCCGATCGAGTCGATCGACATCTGCAGCAGTGCGGCGAGCCGCTCGCCGGCGTCGCCCGCGTAGAGGGCCACCAGCGCGGTGGTCACCAGCAGCGCGGCGGTGGGCGCGACGTCGCGGCTGTGGCTGACCTCGCCGCGCCGACGGGCATCGTCGAGCCGCCGCGTCGTGGGCTCGTGCGTGCGTTCGCCGGCGTCGGATCCGTCAGCCATCGACGGCCCCTCCGCGTGGAAAATTGCACCACGAGGGCGGCTTTTCCATAGAATTCATGCGCTTACGGTCGTGACATAGTACCGCTCGGTTCGCGACACGGTCCCGGATACTCGGCCGCGACATGGTCGACTCCAAGCGCGAAATCACGAGTGTCCCGACCGACGGGCGGAGCGTCCGCG
>JBAXJZ010000810.1:0-1537 GCA_037137595.1 Burkholderiales bacterium
GCTGCACGCCCACGCGATCGGCCTGTCGGCGGCGTCGGTGGGCCTGTCGATCGCCGCGTTCTCCGCCGGCTCGCTGTCGGTGCGACTGGTTCTGCCGAAGCTCGTCGAGCGGCTGCACCCGGCGGCCTGGATGCGGATCGCGCTCGCGGTCTGCGTGCTCGCCTACGCGGCCGCGCCCTTCGCGGACTCGCTGCCGATGCTGCTCGCGTTGTCGTTCCTGGTGGGCACGGGGCCGGGGATCGCGCAGCCGCTGACGATGGCCGCGCTGCACCGCGCGTCGCCGCCGGGGCGCGCCGGCGAGGCGGCCGGCCTGCGGATGACGCTGATGTCGGCGACGCAGCTGGCGCTGCCGGTGGGGCTGGGGCTGGTGGCGGGCGTGCTCGGCACCGCCCCGCTGTTCTGGCTGTACGCCGGCGCGGCGGCGGCGATCGGGATCGTGCTCGCGCGCGCGGATCGGCGCTGACGCGCCGCGGACACACCGCGGCGCGTCGCCGGGCTCAGGACTCGGCCGTGAACCCGATCGCCTTGACGATCGGCCCCCAGCGCTCGAGGTCGCTGCGCTGGAGCGCGGCGAGCTGCTCGGAGGTCGAGGACTCGGCCTCCAGGCCCATCGTGGCCAGCCCGTCGATGGTCTCCTTGTCGGCCAGGGCCGCGCGGATCGCCGCGTTCGCGCGCTGGACGATCGCCGCGTCCGGCTTGCCCGGCAGGTAGAAGCCGAACCACTCGCGCCAGATCAGGTCGCGAAAGCCCTGCTCCGCGTAGGTGGGCGTGTCGGGCGCGAAGCGCGAGCGCTTCTCGCCCGAGGTGGCGAGCAGCCGGCACTTGCCGGCGGCCACGTGCTGGGTGAACTCGCCGACCGGCGCCGACACCGCGGCGATCTGGCCGCCGATCATGTCGAGGATCGCCGGCTGCGAGCCGCGGAACGCGACGTGCTTGAGGTCGATCTTCTGGCCCATGCCGAGCAGCGCGCCGATGAAGTGCGGCGTGGAGCCGGCCGCCGGCGAACCGAAGTTCGCCTTGTCCGGGTTCGCCTTGCACCACTGGACGAAGTCGGGGACGGTCCGGACCGAGGCCGGCACCATCGGGCCGACCGCCAGGCCGAAGTCGAAGGTGCAGGCCAGCGAGACCGGGCTCAGGTCGTTGACCGGGTCGTAGGCGAGCTTGCGGTAGATGTGCGGATAGATCACCAGCATCGAGGCGGGCGTCTGCAGGATCGTCGAGCCGTCGCGCGGCGCGGCCCGCATCAGGTCGATCGCCACCTGGCCACCGGCGCCGGTGCGGTTCTCGACCACGGCGTTGCGGGCGTAGGTGCCCTTCAGCTTCTCGGCGACGCGGCGGCAGGTGGTGTCGGAGGTGCCGCCGGGCGGGAAGCCGGTCACGATCCTGACGGTGTCGATCGCGGGCGCGCCCTGCGCTCGAAGCGTGGCGGGCAGCAGGGAGGAGCCGACCGCGGTGCCGATCGTGGCGATCAGCCGGCGGCGCGCGGCCGCGTTCGGGTCGAGGGAGGCGTCGAAGGACATCGGGGTCTCCTGTGGCG
>JBAXJZ010000811.1:0-1535 GCA_037137595.1 Burkholderiales bacterium
CCGGCGACGCGCCGACGGATGCGATCGCGTCCACCACCCGCCCGATCTCCCCCTCGAGGTCCGCCAGCCGGCGCCGCGCGCGCGCCTCCTCGGCGGCCGCGCCGCGGCGGTGCTGCACCAGCGCGGCGGCGATCGCCTGCTGGGCCTCAAGGATCGCCGCCGGCGACAGGATCTCGTCGTGCACCACCGACAGCAGGCGCCGGTCGAGGTCCTCGCGCGGGACCCGCGTGCCGGCGCAGACGGTCTCGCCGCGGTCCTTCGCGGCGACGCAGCCGTAGAGCCGGCCGGAGATCGCGGCCATCGGCCCGCCGCAGAGCCCGCACCGCAGGATCCCGGCGAACAGCGTCCGCGGCGGGCCGCCGGCGCCGCGCGTGCCGCCGTCCAGCCGCGACCGCCCCATCCGCGCGCGCACGCGCGCCCACTGCTCGTCCGACACGATCCGGAGGTCCGGCCGCTCGGCGGTGCGCCACTCCGACGCCGGCCGCTCGCGCCAGGTCCGCTTCCCGGTCTCGGGGTCGGTGATCCACTGGGTGCGGTTCCAGACCTGGCGGCCGATGTAGAGCTCGTTGTTCAGCACGCCGATCCCGCGCGCCGGCGAGCCGTAGAGCCCCGACACCGCCCAGGTCGACCCGCGCGGCGACGGCACGCGCCGCTCGTTCAGCGAGTGCACGATCCGCCGGGCCGGCCAGCCGTCCGAGCCGCAGCGGTCGAAGACCCAGCGCACGTGATCCGCCTCGGCCTCGTCGACCACCATCCGGCGGCCGCGCACCGACCCGTCGGGGGCGACGTCCGGCTCGGTCCGGTAGCCGTAGGAGCGGCCGCCGGCGCTGTACCCGCGCTCGATCTGGCCGGCGAGCCCGCGGTGCGTCTTCGCCCGGAGGTCGTCGAGGTAGAGTTCGGCCACGATGCCGCGGACCGCGCGGATCACCTTCCGGCCGGCGGCCTGGCTGTCATAGCCGTCCGAGGCGCCGATGATCCGGACGCCGCGGTGCTCGAGCCGGCGCACGGCGCGCTCGAGCTCGACCTGATCGCGGGACAGGCGGTCGAGCGCCTCGACGATCAGCACCTCCCAGCGGCCGGCCAGCGCGTCGGCAAGGAGCGCGCGGCCGCCGGGCCGCTGCTCGACCGGGACCGTTCCGGAAACCGCCTCGTCGCCGTGGCGGGCGACGACGGTCAGGCCTTCCTGACGAGCACGAGCCGCGCACGCGGCCCACTGGTCGGCGATGGAGCTGGCCGACTGCAGGTCGGTGCTGAAGCGAGCGTAGAGGGCACAGCGCACGGATCGGGCTCCGGCAGGGGGTCGGACAGGGTAGCGGAACCCGCCGGCGGCAGCGCCCCCCGGTCGATCAGGTCGACCAGGTGCCAGACGAGGGCGCGGGCGGCGGGGGACATGGTCAGGCGCAGGATTTCGTGGCGGCCGTGCAGACCGCCGGCGGCGGCGGCTCGGGCTTGACCACGGGGCGGGTCGCCGGCGGGGCCGCGGGCGGCAGGGCGTCGTCGGCTGACCCGCACCCCGTCAGCGGCGACAGCGCGAC
>JBAXJZ010000812.1:0-1532 GCA_037137595.1 Burkholderiales bacterium
CGCACGCCGGCCGGGGCGACGCGGGCCGGCCGGCGGAGCCGCGGGCGTCGCGGCCTCGATCCCGGTCGACGCGGGCACCGGGGCCGGCATCGGAGCGTGATCCGGGCGGCTCATGCCGTGCGCCCCAGGATCCGACGAAGCGGGCGCCGCAGGCCGCTCACCTCGAGCAGGCCGGCCGCCCATTGCCGGGCCGCGAACTGCGACGGCGCCCGCACGAGGAAGCGCAGCAGGTCGGCACGCTGGCCGGTCTGGATCAGGTAGTGCGCGTGCAGCGCCATCCATCGGCGGCAGACCGCGGGCGGGCAATGGCCGAGGGCCACCTGTCGCTCGAGTTCGGCGATCAGCTTGACGTGGTTGCGGATCGCGGTCGGCGACGGCGAGGTCGCGAGGGTGCCGGTGAGCCCGAGGTGGTAGACCACCAGCGGCTCGTCGCGGAACACGATCGGTCCCCGCTCGAGCAGCCGGATGAAGGTGAGCAGTTCCTCGCCGAGGTTCATCCCCACCTCGAAGCCGCCGATCGCGAGCAGGTCGACGCGGCGGACCGCGGTCGCGCCGATGAACAGCGGGCACAGTCCGAGGCGCGCCCACGCGGCGAAGAAGCCGTCGATGCCGATCGGCGAGACGCCGTCGAACAGCCCCTCGCGACGGTGGATCGCCGAGCCCCCCTGCACGATCCGGTAGGCGGTGGCGAGCAGCGTCGCCTCGGGGTGGCGACGCGCGAGCGCCGCGATCGCCTCGAGGTAGCCGGGCAGCCACTCGTCGTCGGCGTCGAGGAACGCGACGACCTCGGCGCGCGCGCGCTCGATGCCGGTGTTGCGCGCCTTCGAGACGCCGCCGTTGGGCTGGCGGACGAAGACGAAGCGCGGATCGCCGTCGCACGCGCGCTCGAAGTCCGCGAGGCCGGAATCGGTCGAACCGTCGTCGACGACGATCACCTCGAAGTCGGTCAGCGTCTGCGCGCGGATCGAGCTGGCGCAGCGCTCGACGTACGCCGCCTTGTTGTAGAGCGGTACCACGACGGACAGTTCAGGCATCGCCGCCTCCGAATCCGAGCAGTCTCGAGAGCTTCGCGCCGAGCGAGGCCCGGACCTTCGATCCGAGCCCGAGCAGGGACAGCAGCACGCGGTAGACGACGACGAACGTCAGGCCCGCGACGATCAGGCGTCCGACGACGCCGCCCGGCACCGGGATCGCCCACGCCACCATCGAAGACGCCGCCGACAGTCCGCTCGCCAGCACCACGCGCGCCATCGCGCCCCATTCCTGCACTGCCCGCACCGGCAGCCCCGACAGCGACGCGAAGCGACGGTAGAGCATGATCTGGGCAGTGATCGCGCCGACGATCGCGCCGACCGGCGCGCCGACCAGCCCGAACAGCTTCGCGCCGACCAGCGCCGTGCCGATCGCAACCGGCAGCACGATGGAGTCCACCTTCAGCACGAACCGGCCGTGTCCCATCGAGACCAGCACGATCGCGATCTCGAGCGACTCGATCGCCATGGTCAGCAGGTACATCCGCACGAAGGGCGCGG
>JBAXJZ010000813.1:0-1520 GCA_037137595.1 Burkholderiales bacterium
CCCCACCGGCCGCGTCGCCAGCAGCTGGCACGCCGCCCCCGGCTTGGGCACCCACACGAACGCGTTCTGCCCGTACCGCCGCGCGAGCGCCGCGGCCGACTCGCGCGACAGGCCGAAGGCGAGCACCGAGGTCTCCGCCGGCCACGCGCCGCCCGGATCGCGGCCGGAGGCGGGCAGCATCGCGATGCCGCGCTCGGACAGCTCGCCCTCGAGTGCGCGTTGCGCGGCGTCGTTCTCGTCGGCGGCGCGGGCCTCGCTCCACGGGTTGTGCGCGGTGAGCACCGCCGCCGTGTGGGTGCGCAGCGCGCGCATCAGCGCGGTGAGCGCATCGCTCGCGGCCTCCACGCGCAGCACGATCTCGCCGTCGGGTGCGTCGACGACGTAGTCCGTGCGTCGGTAGGCGTCCCAGAGCGCGGGGTCGATCGGCTCGCGGGGCACGGGGGGCGGGCTGCGCTCGGTCATCGTCCGATGCCGCATTCCTGGGGATGGGGCGATACTGACACGGATGGAGCTGCTCGTCCGCACCGACCGCGTCAAGGCGCACCTGCTGCGCGACGCGCTCGCCCATGCCGGCATCCGCGCGCATGTGCTCAACACCCATGTTCAGGGTGCGATCGGCGAGCTGCCGCCGGAGGCCGCGCTGCCGCAGGTCTGGCTGCAGGACGGCCGCGACCGCGATCGGGCGTGCGCGGTGCTCGCCGCCCTCGAGTCCGACGCGAAGCGCTCGAGCGAGACGCGCTGGTGCCCGGCCTGCGGGGAGTCGAGCCCCGGGAGCTTCGACGTCTGCTGGGCCTGCGGCGCGGCGCTCTGAGCCGCGCGGCTCAGCGCCGGGGCACGGCGCCCTCGGGCGCGGCCATCGCGGCGAACCGCTCCAGCACCGCGTCCACGTGCGCCTTGCGCGCCCGCGCGCTCGGCAGCTTGTCGGCCATCCCGCCGTCGAGCAGCAGGCTCGCCAGCCCGTGCACCTGCGACCAGTGCAGCGTGGCCAGCGCCTCGTCGGGCGCGCCGTGCACCAGCGTCACCATCCGCATCAGCTCGGCATGCGCGCGGTCGCCGGCCTGGGCGGCGGCCGGGTAGCGGCTGGGGTCGCAGAGCTCGGGGCGGAACATGATCCGGAAGCGGCCCGGCTGCTCGAGCGCGAAGCCCACGTAGGCGCGGCCCGCGTCGATCAGCACGCGGCGCGCGTCGTGATTCGCGGCACCGTCGTTGGCGCGCGCGAGGCGCTCGGCCAGCATCGCGAAGCCGCTCGCCACCAGCTCGGCCAGGATCGCCTCCCGGTCCGCGAAGTGGTGGTACGGCGCCTGGTGCGTGACGCCCGCGCGGCGCGCCACCTCGCGCATGCTGAGCCCGGCCAGCCCTTCCTCCCGCAGCAGCGCGTCGGCGGCGTCCAGGATCCGGTGGCGCAGATCGGGCGCGTCGGCGGCGGTGGCGGCTTTGGGGGCGGTGGCGGGCATGGTCGCGGGCGGGGTGGGCGTCGGGGTGAGCGTCGGGGTGAGCGTCGGGGTCGGGCGGGCGGGCTC
>JBAXJZ010000814.1:0-1513 GCA_037137595.1 Burkholderiales bacterium
GCTCGGCTTCGCGATCGGCTCGCTAACCGGCGATGCCTGGGCCGGCCGCTCGACCTGGGCGCAGGTCGGGCAATCGCCGGGGCGCGTGCTGGGAATCACGGTGGCCAGCGTGCTCGCGTCGGCGCTCTTCGTGTTGTTCTTTTACCAGCACGGCAAGTCCGAAACGCTGTTGCGCCACGCGAGCGAGGCGAGGCTGAAGCTGCTCGAGACCCAGCTCGAGCCGCACATGCTGTTCAACACGCTTGCCAACCTGCGCGCGCTGATCGCGACCGACCCGCCTGCTGCGATCCGCATGCTCGATCGGCTGAACGACTATCTGCGCGCGACGCTGCGCGCCTCGCGCGCCGATCCCAACGGAGGCGAGCACACGCTGACCGACGAATTCGCGCGGCTCACCGACTATCTCGAGCTGATGGCCGTGCGCATGGGCCCGCGGCTGCGCTACGCATTCGAGGCCCCCGACGATCTGCTGCGCCATCCGATCGCGCCGCTGCTGCTGCAGCCGCTGGTCGAGAACGCGATCCGCCACGGTCTCGAACCCTGCGTCGACGGCGGAACGATCGTCGTGCGCGCCGCGCGCGACGGCGACGACCGGCTGCTGGTCGAGGTCAGCGACACCGGCGTCGGCATCGAGCCGGGGTCAGCGCACGGCGCCGGCCGTGCGGGTCGCACGCAGGGTGCTGCCGCTGCTGCCGCCCCACCCGAAGGCGGCGAAGGCGGCGCGGCGAGCGGCGGCTTCGGCATCGCGCAGGTACGCGAACGGCTCGCGAGCCTCAACGGCGGGCACGGCGCGCTGGAGATCATCTCGCACGCAGGCGCCGGTACGTGCGTGCGCGTGTACCTTCCGCTGATCGACCCGGAGAACGCTCGATGACGCACACCGCACTTATCGCGGACGATGAAGCACTGCTTGCCGGCGCGCTGCGCGCCGAGCTCGCGCAGGCCTGGCCAGAACTGCGGATCGTCGCTACGGTCGTCGATGGCGCCAGCGCGGTGCGCGAGGCGCTCGCGAAGGCGCCCGACGTGCTGTTCCTCGACATTCGCATGCCCGGCATGAGCGGTCTCGAGGCCGCCGAAGCGCTTGCCGAGCAGTGGCCGGTCGACGAACCCGGTGCGGCACCGTTCCCGGTGCTGGTGTTCGTCACCGCCTACGACCAGTACGCGTTGAAGGCGTTCGACGCCCAAGCGATCGACTACCTGATGAAGCCGGTGGTGCCGCAGCGGCTGGCGCGCACGGTTGCGCGCGTGCAGCAGCAGCTCGAGACGCGATCGGCAGCCGCGGCCCCGGGCCCAACCTATGCCGACGCCACCTTCGAGCGGCTGCGCGCGCTGCTCTCGGCGACGACGGCGGGACCTCCAGCCTCGACGCCGCCGGCAGCCCCCGCGATGCCGAGGCTCGGCGTGATCCAGGCCAGCGTCGGCAACACGATCCGCGTCGTGCCGATCGACGAGGTGCTCGTGTTCGAAGCGGCAGACAAGTACGTGCGGGTTCTCACGCGCGACGACGAGCTGC
>JBAXJZ010000815.1:0-1503 GCA_037137595.1 Burkholderiales bacterium
CCACCGCGAAGCCGCGGCCCTGCTCGCCGGCGCGCGCGGCCTCGACCGCGGCGTTCAGCGCCAGGATGTTGGTCTGGAACGCGATGCCGTCGATGAGCCCGATGATCTCGGAGACGCGGCGGCCGCTCTCGTTGATCGACGACATCGTGCGGACGATCTCGGCGACGGCCTGGCCGCCGCGCTCGGCGGTCTGGGAGGCGACGCCGGCCAGCCGCGCGGCCTCGCGGGCGCTCGCCGCGTTCTCGCGGGTGCGGTCCGAGAGCTCGCCGACCCGACCGGCCGTGGCGGTCAGCTGACCGGCCTGGCCCTCGGTGCGGGCGGACAGGTCGCCGTTTCCGGCGGCGAGCTCGCGGGCGGCGGTGGCCACCATGTCCGCGCTTCGCTGCGTGTCGGTGACGATGCCCGAGAGCGTGGACTGCAGCGAGCGCGCGGCATGCAGCAGGCTGCTGGTGTCGCCCGGCGCGCAGCGGATCTCGCCGCCGAGGTCGCCCTGCGCGATCCGGCGCAGCACCTTGGTCGCATAGCCCGGATCGCCGCCGAGGTCGCGTTCGATCGACCGGATGACGACGGTGGCGATCGCGCCGAGCACGACGACCGTCGCCAGCGCGGTGGCCGCATTGAGCATCAGCCCGCGCTCGAGCGAACCCTGCGCCGCCGCGAGGCTCGCCTCGTTGCCGCGACCGGCGGCATCGCGCGACTCGTCGAGCGTCTTCGTGAGCGAGGTCTGCGCGGCCTGCATCGCCGCGATCGACGAGGTCGGGTCGCCCTCGCCGGAAATCATCATCTTCGCGGCCTGCGAGGCGGGCTCGACCCAGGCGTCGAGGTCCTTGCGGAGCATCGCCGCCGCCTCGGACTTGCCGGCGAGCGCGCCGATCTGGTCGAGGGTGGTCCGGACCGTCGCGGCCTTCTCGCCGAGCCGCTTGAGCGCGTCGGCATCGCCGGCGGCGACGGCGCCCTTGAGCAGGTCCTGCATCGACGCGTAGTCGGTCGAGACGGCCTGAAGCCGGACGAAGTACTGGTACTCCACCCGGCCCAGCTGCTCGATGATCGAGCCCGTCTGACGTGTGTTGAGCCAAGAGATGGCCATTCCCGCCGCGAAGACCAGCACGGTCACCAGCGGCAGGGCCCACATCTTCTGTCGGAATCGCATCGATCACTCCGATCGCGTCCCGAGGGGGGGTGGACGCGAGAGCACCGCCGGCACGGGCGGCTCGGACAACGTGGCGGGACTGTGACCCGTCACGACCGTCGGAGGACGAACGAAAAAAGGCGTGTTTCCGGTCAGTTCCCGATCAGGGAACGGGCGGACGACCGGGCGCCCTGGACGGCGGCATCGGCCCGACCGGCGGCGTCGGCGTTCCGGACAGAAGCCGACGCTTCAGGAGGGACGCAACCGGGCGCGCAAAAGGAAACGGGCCGATCGCTTTCACGATCGGCCCGTATGGAGATGGCGCGCCCGGCAGGATTCGAACCCACGACCCCTTGGTTCGTAGCCAAGTACTC
>JBAXJZ010000816.1:0-1503 GCA_037137595.1 Burkholderiales bacterium
GACGGCTTCCCGACCGCCGGCGGCACCCGCGCGGCGCTGCCCGACTTCGGCGGCGAGTCGGTGGCGGTCACGCGGCTGCGCGCCGCGGGCGCGCTGTCCTTCGCGAAGACGAACCTGCACGAGATCGCGCTCGGGGCCACCGGCGAGAACGTCTGGACCGGCGACGTGAAGAACCCGTTCGATCCGGCCCGCCAGGCGGGCGGCTCGTCGAGCGGCGCGGGCGCGGCCACCGCGGCGGGCATCGGCTTCGCGGGGCTGGGCAGCGACACGGGCGGCTCGGTCCGCATCCCGGCCGCGTTCTGCGGCGTGGTGGGCTTCAAGCCGAGCTTCGGCGCGATCCCGCTCGCGGGCGCCCTGCACCTGTCCTGGACCTGCGACCACGCCGGTCCGCTCACGCGCTCGGTGGACGACGCGGCGCTGCTCTTCGAGGTGATGGCGGGCCGACGCGTGGCGCACGGCGCGGTCGCGCGGCGGCCGCGGATCGCGGTGCCCGCGGGCTGGCTGAAGGGCCGGCTCGAACCGGCGGTGCGCGCGTGGTTCGACGCGCGCGTGGCGGGCCTGCGTGCGCAGGCCGACGTGGTCGACGTCGACGTGCCGGCGCTCGCGCGTGCGATCGGCGCGTACACCGCGATCGTGCGCGCCGAGGCGGCGTTCGTGCACCGCGCCGTGCTCGCGGCCGGCGGCGAGGGCTTCTCGGACTCGGTGCTCGCGCCGATGCGGGACGGCGCGAAGCAGGCCACCCAGGTCTACCTCGACGCGATGCGCGAACGCGAGGTGCTGCGCGGCGAACTCGACGCGGTGCTGCGCGACCACGACGCGCTGCTGCTGCCCACGACGGCGGTGCGGCCGCCGCTGCGCGGCCAGCTCGAGGTGCAGGTCGAGGGCGGCACGCTGAGCACGCGCGAGGCGGTGCTCGGCCAGACGCTGCCGTTCAGCTTCGTGGGGCTGCCCACGCTCGCGCTGCCGGACGGTCTCGTCGAGGGCCTGCCGGTGTCGCTGCAGGTGGTCGGCGCACGCGACCGCGACGCCTCGGTGCTGGCGCTCGGGCGCTGGCTCGAGGACGGCGGGCCGAAGGCGGGCTGACCCGCGCGCCTTCCGGACGTGTCGCGGGGCCCGGCCCGCGACGGCCGTGCCGGGGTCTCCGGTCGGTGACCTGCAGGCCCTGAGGGTCGGGGCTCGACGTTCAGGCCGCGACGTGCGGGCCGCGGCGTGCGGGCCGCGACGTGCGGGCCGCGACGTTCAGGCCGCGTCCGCGATGTCGCCGGCCGCAACGCTCCCCGCGCCGCGGTCCAGCGACGCCATCGTCGCCCGCCGATACGCGCGGCTGCGCCATGCATGCTCGCGCATCAGCGCCTCGGCGCGGCTGCCCTGGCGCTCGTCGATCGCGGTCAGCAGGTCCTCGTGGTCCTGCTGGGCGCGCTCCAGGAACGCGAGCGCGTGGCGCGCGCGGTCCGGCGCGAGCGTGATCGCGCCCGGCGCGGACAGCGGCGTGCGGTTGTTGTG
>JBAXJZ010000817.1:0-1500 GCA_037137595.1 Burkholderiales bacterium
GACCGCGGGCCGCGCCGACGCCCCGCGCTGACATGCCCGCATCCGTCCCGTCCTTCGTCGAGCGCCACGGCCTGTGGACCCCCGCGCAGCGCGAGGCCGCCGCCCGGCTGCGCGAGGTCGTCCGCGACCGCGGCCTGCACTCGGTGCGCTTCGCGTTCGCCGACCAGCACGGCCTGCTGCGCGGCAAGACCGTCACCGCCGACGCGCTCGGCTCGGCGCTCGACGCCGGCGTCGGCGTCACCACCACGCTGCTCGCGAAGGACACCGCGCACCGCACGGTGTTCCCGGTGTTCACGCCCGGCGGCGGCTTCGGCCGCCCCGAGATGCAGGGCGGCGCCGACATGCTGATGGTCGCCGACCCGACCACCTTCCGCGAGCTGCCCTGGGCGACCGGCACCGGCTGGGTGCTCTGCGACCTGCATTTCCACGACGGCCGCCCGGTGCCCTTCGACGTCCGCCGGCTGCTGCGCGCGCAGCACGAGCGCCTCGAGCGCACGGGCCACGCGTTCGTCGCCGGCCTGGAGGTGGAGTTCCACCTGTACCGGCTGCTCGATCCGCATCTCGCCGTCACCGACGCGGGCACCCCCGGCGTGCCCGGCGCGCCGCCCGAGGTCGCGCTGCTCCACCAGGGCTACCAGTACCTGACCGAGCTGCGCTACGACCGCGTCGAGCCGATGCTCGAGCCGCTGCGCGCGGCGCTCACCGGCCTCGGCCTGCCGCTGCGCTCGCTCGAGGTGGAGTTCGGCCCGAGCCAGTGCGAGCTCACCTTCGCGCCGATGCGCGCGGTCGAGGCGGCCGACGCGATGGTGCTCCTGCGATCCGCGATCAAGCAGGTCGCGCAGCGCCACGGCCTGCACGCGAGCTTCATGTGCCGTCCCCGGCTGCCGAACGCGATGTCCTCGGGCTGGCACCTGCACCAGTCGCTCGCGCGGCTGGACGACAGCTCGAACGCCTTCGTGCCGGGCGAGGCGGACCCCGCGGGCTCGCCGCTGTCGGCGATCGGCCTGCGCTGGCTCGCCGGCCTGCTCGCGCATGCCGAGGGCGCGTCGCCGTTCGCCGCGCCCACCGTCAACGGCTACCGCCGCTACCGCCCGAACTCGCTCGCGCCCGACCGCGTGGCCTGGGCCCGCGACAACCGCGCCGCCATGCTGCGTGTGCTGGGCGGCCCCGGCGATCCGGCCACGCGGATCGAGAACCGCGCGGGCGAGCCCGCCGCCAACCCCTACCTCTACGTCGGCGCGCAGATCGTCGCCGGCCTCGACGGCCTGGCCCGCGCGCTCGACCCCGGCCCGTCGGCCGATGCCCCCTACGAGACCGACGCGCGCCGCCTGCCCGCCGACCTCGGGTCCGCGCTCGACGCATTGCGCGCGGACCCGGTCCTCGTCGAGGGCTTCGGCCGCGAGCTCGTCGACTGGTTCGCCGGCATCAAGCGCGCCGAGCTCGCGCGCTTCGCCGCCGAGGTCAGCGACTGGGAGCACCGCGAGTACTTCGACCTGTTCT